>CAZBKU010000183.1:2259-6449 GCA_964492585.1 uncultured Thermoplasmatales archaeon
GTCCGCTTCTCGGACCTCGACGCTCTGGGCCACGTCAACAACGCGGTCTACCTGTCCTACCTCGAGGAAGCCAGGGTCCACTTCTTCGAGAAGGTCGTCGGGTCCAAGGAGCCCCAGGGCTACGGGTTCCTTCTGGCTCGAGTGGAGATCGACTTCCGGCGGGCGGCCACCATCGACCAGGACGTCGTCGTGCGGATGTGGACCGAGGCCATCGGGAACAAGAGCTTCCGTCTAGGCTACGAGATCCTGGCCGACGGGGAGGTCGCTGCCGAGGCCGAGAGCGTCCAGGTGTACGTTGACGAGAGCGACCGAACGGTCCCTGTGCCCGACCAGGTCCGCGCCGTCCTGGACGATCTCGAGCGTTGAGCGGCTAGGTCTGGTAGGTCACGCCGCAGTCCCAGAACCCGGCCAGCTCCCCATGGCTGGGGTGCTCGTCGGCGGTGCAGAGATGCTGGAAGGGCACGTTCTCTTGGATCCCGCCGGAGCTGTCGCATGTCCACTGGTACCCTGTGCCAGCCTGTTCGCCATCCTGGAGGTCTAGGCCAGCGATGGCGGCACCGTCCGAGGCCAGACTGGCCCAGACGATGTCGCAGGTGAACGTGCGGGTCACACCGTTGGCACCCAGGATCGAGGTCAGGGTGCCCACGAAACAGCCAGAGGGGCAGATCGGGACGAACAACTGGTGGCGGATGTCCGTCCCACCACCGTAGTGCCCATCGTTGGAGCCGCTCTTGCACTCAACGTCCAGCGGCGCGACCTGGATGCCGCAGTGCGCGTAGCCGTTGGCGTAGGCATCCACGACGGAGCCGCCACCACCGTGGTGGGGCGTGGCTGGGACCACGTTGGCCTCGACGGGCTCGCCAGCCGCCTTCTCCAGCACGAGCCAGCCGTCGATCTGCGGGCCGTCTGTGGCTGGGGTCTGGATGCCGGTGCCTGTGGACAACGGAGCTGCCAGTCCGACGCCGGCCAGGGCCACGGCCAGGATGATCGCAAGAAGCGGTGCGGTGCGCATGGGGCCTCCCAGGTCGGGATGCCACCTGGGAGGCCATGAGGTTGCCCGTGTCTCGGGCGTGACAGAGACCGGCGGCGGCCACCGCAGCTCCAGGGTGGCCGCTCAAGCCTCCGGCGGCGTGTCGAAGTCGTGGAAGGGCTTGCCCTTCTCCTCGGAGAGGATGTCCAGAGCGATGGCTGCGCCGTCACCGACGGAGATGGCAGCCTGGATCTTCTGGGCCCGGGTGGCCCACCCTCCGGCGTAGACGCGCTCCTGGCTGGTCCGGCCGTCCCGGTCGACCTGGATGACGTCCCCATCCATCTCCAGGCCCAGGGCCTGGGCAAGCTCCCGGTCGGTCCCGGTGGCCAGGACCACGTAGCGCGCCTCGTGCCCGTCTCCCTCCTCGGTCTCGATGGAGAAGCGATCCCCCTCGGCCTGGACACCGGAGATGGTCGCGTCGGTCAGCTCGGCACCGACGCCCTTGCATTGCTTGCGGGCCCGTTCCATGAAGGCGGTCCCGTCGATCTCCTCGACACCCAGGTAGTTGTAGAGGTAAGCGCTGTGCATCGCGGTGTCATCCGAGCCGAACACCTGGACCGTGAGATCGTTCTTGGCGGCCAGGAGCGCGCAGCTCAACCCGCAAGGCCCGTCGCCGACGATCGCTACATCTGTGGCCATCGCCCCTGGTAAGCGAACCGTGCCGTTTGAGCGTTGCCTTGGGGGGCGTAAGCCTAAACCAGAGAGCCACCTAAGCCAGGGCGTGGCGACGTTCGACCTCCAGGCGCCCTACGAACCCGCCGGTGACCAGCCCAAGGCCATCGAGAAGCTGGTCTCTGGGATCGAGCAGGGCTACGACCGCCAGACCCTGCTGGGCGTGACCGGGTCAGGCAAGACGTTCACCATGGCCAACCTGATCCAGGAGACCAGCAAGGCGACCCTGGTCCTCTCGCCGAACAAGACGTTGGCCGCCCAGCTCTTCGAGGAGTTCCGGTCGCTCTTCCCGGACAACCGGGTCGAGTACTTCGTCTCCTACTACGACTACTACCAGCCGGAAGCCTACGTCCCCCAGACCGACACGTACATCGACAAGGAGACCGGCATCAACGAGCAGATCGAACAGTACCGCCACTCGGCCACCCAAGCCCTGGCCATGCGCGACGACGTGATCGTCGTGGCCAGCGTCTCGTGCATCTACGGGTTGGGCAACCCCGAGGAGTACCGCTCCCAGCACATCTTCCTGCAGGCCGGCGAGACCTACGGTCGCGAGTCGCTCCTGGCCGACCTGGTGCACATCCTCTACGATCGCAACGAGATGGACCTCAAACCGGGCACCTTCCGGGCCCGCGGGGACACGGTGGACGTGGCCAGCGCCGACGGTGAGACCGTCTGGCGGGTGGAGTTCTGGGGCGACGAGGTCGACGGGCTGGCGCTGATCGATCCTCTGACCGGCAAGGTCCTCGATCAGGTCGACGAGCTGGCGATCCCGCCGGCCCGCCACTTCGTGACGCCCGAGGAGGAGCGCGACCGGGTGCTCGAGGCCATCGAGGAGCAGCTCGAAGAGCGCCTGGCCGAGCTACGCCGCCAAGGCAAGGAGCTGGAAGCCCAGCGCCTGGAGAACCGGACCCGTCTGGACCTGGAGATGATCCGGGAGATCGGGTACTGCAACGGGATCGAGAACTACTCCCGCCACTTCGACGGGCGCCAGGTCGGTGAGCCCCCGCACACGCTCTTGGACCACTTCCCCGACGACTTCCTCTGTTTCATGGACGAGAGCCACGTCGGCGTCCCCCAGGTCGGCGGCATGTACAAGGGCGACCGGTCGCGCAAGGAGACCCTGGTCGAGCACGGGTTCCGGCTGCCGTGCGCCCTGGACAACCGGCCGCTGACCTGGGAGGAGTTCGACCAGCGGGTCCCGCAGATCGTGTTCGTGTCGGCCACGCCGGGTGACTTCGAGATCGAGGAGAGCGAGCAGGTGGTCGAGCAGATCGTCCGGCCCACGGGCCTGGTCGATCCCGAGATGGACGTCCGGCCGGCCGGCGACCAGGTCGACGACCTCCTGGCCGAGATCCGGGAGCGGGCCAAACGGGATGAGCGCGTCCTGGTGACCACCTTGACCAAGCGCATGGCCGAGGAGCTGACCCAGTACTACCGGGACGCCGGTGTCCGGGTGCGCTACATCCACTCGGACGTGGACACCATGGACCGGGTCGAGCTGCTCGAGGGCTTGCAGAAGGGCGCCTTCGATGTGCTGGTCGGGATCAACCTGCTCCGCGAGGGTCTGGACCTGCCCGAGGTGGGCTTGGTGGCCATCCTGGATGCCGACCGAGCCGGGTACCTGCGTTCGGAGACCAGCCTGATCCAGACCATGGGTCGGGCCGCGCGCAACGTCAACGGCGAGGTCATCCTCTACGCCGACGAGATGACCCCGGCCCTGCAGAACGCGATCGACGAGACGCGTCGACGCCGCAAGATCCAGCAGGCCTACAACGAGGAGCACGGGATCACGCCGGAGACGGCCAAGAGCAGCCGCCAGGGCTCGAGCTTCCCGCTGCCCTTCGGCCGGGAAGGGGAGGCGGCCAGCCTGTTCGAGGAGGAGGCCGAGCTGTTGACACAGGGCGACGGTGGCATCGAGATGCCCGACGACGAGCTCGACGACCTCATCGGCGCCCTGGAGCGCCGTATGCAGGAGCACGCCGAGCGGCTCGAGTTCGAGGCGGCCGCCGAGCTCCGGGACCGGATCCGTGAGCTAAAGGAGCTTCGTCACGACCGCCAGGTCGAGGCGTGAACGACGGTCCAGGTCCTGCGGTCAAGAGCTCTCCTCAGGCCGGTCGTAGGGTGCGGTCAGCTCGCCCCAGGCCAGGACGTGGTCGCGCATGGCGCTTTCCAGGTTGCTGCGTTGGTTGCCCTCCTCGAGCTCGATGGCTGTGTCGACGGCGTAGGCCTTGAACCGGTAGGTGTGGGGGCCGTCCTCCCGGGGCGGGCACGGCCCAGTGTAGATGGTCTCACCGGCGCTGTTCTTGCCCTGGATCGTGCCGTCGGGGACCTCGCCCTCGGGGATCGTGACGATGCCACCGGAGGCCGTCAGGTTCCAGACGATCCAATGGGTGAAGATGATCCCCGGGGCGTCGGGATCGTCGACGATCACGACCGCGCTCTCGGCCCCGGGGGGGAGATCGGTGATGTCCAACGCGGGCGAGCG
>CAZBKU010000184.1:0-6357 GCA_964492585.1 uncultured Thermoplasmatales archaeon
CGTCGGCGCCGAGAGCACCTCGTGGGAGGAGTGGCTGGGCGAGGGCGCCGTCTTCACGTACGCGTGGAACGGCCAGGAGTGGTACCAAAGCGGACGGATCACGCCCCCGAACGCATCCGCGAAGGAGTTCGGGAGCAGCGTGGCCGTGGATGGGGACAAGCTGCTGGTGGGCGCCCCGGAAACTCGCGTCCAAGGCACAGCACGAGGAGGGGTCGTGTACGAGTACACCTGGACCGGGCACGCCTGGGAGCACCAGGACCGCGTATCGCTTGGTACGGGCACGGATGAAGACGCCCTCTTCGGCGCGAGCGTGGCCCTCGACGGGAACGTGGCGCTCATCGGTGCACCCCAGGTCGAGGTGGCCGGCCAAGCCGAGGCCGGCGAGGTGTGGATGTACGAAAAGCAGGACGGCGACTGGGTGCGCGAGGAACGGATCACGCTGCAGACGCCGCAGGAGGGGGCGCGCTTCGGAAGCAGCGTCAGCCTCGACGGCGACAGCGCCCTCGTAGGAGCCGACCAGATCTCGGGCAAGGTCCCGGAGCAAGGCATCGTGTACGAATACCGCTACGACGGTGAGTGGACCCGCGAGGACCTGATCCAGCTCTCCGGAGCCGAGGAGGGCGACGCGTTCGGCCGAAGCGTCGCCCTCGACGGCGACCGCGCACTGGTGGGCGCTGGCGAGCGGGATGTCGACGGCGAGTCGAGCGCCGGGGCGGTGTACTTCTACGAGCGGGAGGCCGGCGACTGGATCCGGCAAGGCGACGCGATCACCCACGACTCGCCCTCCAGTTTCGATCGATTCGGAAGCGCTGCCGCGTTCACGGGAGAGGGCGCGCTCCTTGGGGCTCCCGGCGTTGGCACCGGTGACCGGAGCAACGGGGGAGCCGCGTATGCCTTCGCTCTCGAGGGAGGAGAGTGGACGCAGGAGGGAAGCCACGACATCTGGGGAGAGACCGCGGAGGGCGCCAGGTTCGGTCGGTCGGTGGCGGTCTCCCAGGACCGGCTGCTGGTCGCATCCGGCATCGCGAACGCCGCCTACATGTTCACCGAGAACGACGCGCGACAACGGGTCCTCGAGGACAAGCTCACAGTGGACTCGTACGTCGAGTCTGTCGACCTCGACGGCGGAACCGCGCTTGTGGGGGCACCCTTGGGGAGCGGAGGGCAAGACCCGCAACATGGTGGTGTGCACGTCTTCGTCCACGACGGGTTCGGAGGGTGGAACGAGCAGGCGAGCATCCCGAACCCCGATTCCAACCCCGGGGTCATCGGCACCTTCGGGGCGTCCGTCAGCCTGGAGGCGGACCGTGCCCTGCTCGGCGACTACGAGGCGACGGTCGACGGGCAGGACGACGCCGGTGTGACCTACGTGTTCCAGCGGTCCAGCACGGGGACGTGGACCCAGCAGGCCCGCATCGAGAGCCCCACCCCCCTCGACGGACGGGAGTTCGGAAAGGCGCTCGAGCTGAGCGGGGGCACGGCGATCGTGGGGGCTCCCATGGAAGACGACGACGGTCAGGAGGGGGCCGGCGCCGCCTACGTTTTCGCGGACGACGGTGGGGGCACCTGGACCCAGCAGGCCCGTCTGATCGATCACGACTCCTCCGAGGACACTCAGTTCGGCGAAGCCGTGGCCTTGAGCGACACGTGGGCCCTCGTCGGAAGCCCCGGCGAGCAGGTGCAAGGAGAGGCGGGGGCCGGAGCCGTCCACGTGTTCAGCCGTTCCCAGCAGGACGGATGGACGCACCACGCCCGCCTTGCGAACCCCGAGCCCGCCGAGGGGGACCGGTTCGGGCACACGCTCGCTCTCGACGGGCCGACGCTGGTCGTCGGGGCCCAGGCCGAGGTCGACGGTGCCGTGAACGCGGGGAAAACCTACGCCTTCGTGGAGGACGGGACCGGGACATGGACGCTTCGCGACCAGGTTCCTCACCCTCACCCCGAGGCCGGCGACGGGTTCGGCTCCGCCCTCGCCCTCGAGGGGGAGATGGTCCTGGCGGGGACGCCCCACCGTGACGACGGAGCCCGCGGGGACGTGGGGAGCGCCTACCTCTCCACCATGGACACGTTGGCCGCCTCGTTCACGTACGATCCCTCGTCCGGCATCGGAGCCGGGGACGAGGTCGTGTTCACGGACGCGAGCACCGGCTCGGTGGCCTCCCGCGAGTGGAGCTTCGGCGACGGAACCACCAGCACCGACCCCACCCCCAAGCGGAGCTTCGACGGGGGCGACCACGAGGTGTGCCTCGAAGTCCACGACGGGGCGGGACATGCCGACGAGGCCTGCGCGCAGATCGAGGTTGCCGCCAACGCGGGCTCCGATGGCGGGACCGATGGGGAGACATCTGGCGAGGCCGATCCGGTCCGAGATCCTGTCGATACAGACCCCCTCGCCGCCGATCCGATGGCAGACACCGACGGCGCGGAGGCGGGCAACCCGATCGTGTTCGAGGCCAACCCCGAGGACAGCGACGCCGTCTCGAGCGTCGAATGGGGCTTCGGGGATGGCACCACGGCCACCGGCGAGACGGCCACCCACACCTACGATGAACCAGGGACCTACACGGTCCAGGTCACGCTCATCGACGACCAGGGCAAGACATCGACGCAGAGCTTCGAGGTCGAGGTGGGGGGCGGGGGCGGGTCGCTGTTGGGCAGTTGGTGGCCGTGGTTGCTCGGGATCGGGATCGTCGTGGTCGCCGGCATCGCTTGGTCGCGGGGCAGAGAGCCTCGGACCCCGAGCGGTGGGCCAGGCCAGCAGGCCTGGGGCGAGGAGCCCTCGGGGACAGAGGATCCCGACGACGAGGAGGCACCATAGGCCCGCCTCCAGGATGGCGCCCCGCCGACCGATCGGGGATGTCATCAGCAAGGATCAGACGGGCGACCGGATGCCCCCACATCCGAGTCCCAGAGGGGAACCTAGGTTACCGTGGTGGATCGAAGATGGAGAAGGTACCCGGCGGCGCCCAGCCTGTGATCATGGGGACCAGGGCAGGACCCGCCGGGCGGTCCAGCGCTCGTGGCGCGGCTTCTCGCGGTGGGGTGGTCCGCGGCCAGAAGGGCGACACGTGCTTGGTGAGCGCCCCTCTGTCGAGCGGACACCAAGCTCGCCAGACCGACCTACTAAAGCTTTGCTGGGGTTGGTTCGGAACGAGGGCTGTGAGATCCAGATCGGACCACCTCTAACGCCATCTGAAAAGGGTTAAAGCCGCTCTACCGTCTCAGGGTTCGGGAGATCCGCGCGCCCGGACCGCCGGGATCGGCTAGACCATCTCGATGTTGACGGCGCGCGGGCCTCGAGGGGCCTGCTCGACGTCGAACTCGATCTCCTGGCCTTCCTGGGGGTCCGGGCCGTCGATCTCGGAAGCGTGGAAGAAGACGTCCTCGTCGATCTCGTCGGTCTCGATGAAGCCGTAGCCCTTGCGGGCATGGAAGAACGTGATCCTGCCGACCGGCATGAGACCGACAGGCCGCAACGAGCCTAAAAACCTTAGCCTCCATACATCTGGCCGGTTGCACAGGTGACCTAGCGGTCACCCCAAGCCTTGAAGCATGGGCCGGGTGTCCAGGACGTAGACCATGCCAGGTTCAGGTGGACCCAGTGGACCCCCTCTCGGGGGCCTTCGTCCTCGACCCGGTGCCTCGGACACCCCCGATGGGCTCAGCCCAGGCACCCGCCGACGGCTCGGTCGCGGCTTCCTCTGGGGCCTGTTGGCCACCGGCGTCATGTCGCTGGTCATCTACGCTGGCCTGCGCACCGGCCTGCTGCCGCTCCCCGAACCGGTGGCCCTGGCCCTTGCCGAGGCGATCGCCGGCGAGCACGTCGGGGCCACGGTCGTGATGGCCTTGGCCGGTACCGCCCACCTCCTCTACGGTGGGTTCTGGGGTGCCGTCCTCTCGGTGGCGCGCAAGCACGTCCGCTTCCTCCACGGCCTTGCGCTCGGTGTGGCCCTCTGGGTGGTCTTGGGTCTTCTGGTGGCTCCCATGGCAGGCTGGGGCCTGTTCGCCCAGGAGCTGGGCTACGAGGTGGCCGTGGCGACCCTGGTCACCCACTTGGTCTACGGGGCCACGCTCGGGTTCCTGTTCGATCAGGGCCAAGATCAGCTGACCCGTGAGACGACCCGGCTCGAGGTCAGCGGCGCCAGCGACCGCTGAGGTCGCTCTTGGCCGTGGCTACTTATGGTCCCACGACCGTGCCGGCTGGCACCTGAGTGTTGCCCATGGCCGATGCTTCCAGACTTCCGGAGACCGTCCAGCCCGAGCGCTACCACGTCCACCTCAGAGCCCAGCCCGAGGCCTCAGGGTTCGAGGGGAAGGTCACCATGGACCTGACCGTGACCGAGGCCACCGACACGATCGTGCTCCACGCCAAGGACCTGGAGATCGACGAGGCCGAGGCCGTCTGGGAGGCCGCCGTCGGCGCCGGGATGGCCGCCCAGGTCCATCCCGACGAGGCGGACGAGACCCTGACGCTGACCCTCCCGGAACGTGTGCCCGAGGGCCCGGCGACCCTGGAGATCACTTACCGAGGACCGGTGCGACAGGACATGAGCGGGCTCTACCTTTCAGAGGACGGCGACGAACGGTGCCTGGCCACCCAGTGCGAGGCCACCGACGCCCGAGCGATCTTCCCGTGCTTCGACGAGCCCAGCTTCAAGGCTCGGCTCAAGTGGACGGTCACCACCGACCCCATGCAGACCGTCCTGGCTAACGGGCCGCTGGTCGACCGGCGCGAGGACCCAAGCCAGGACCTTGCCACCTGGGAGTTCGCCGAGACCCCACCGATCTCCAGCTACCTGGCCGCGGTGGCCATCGGCAACTTCGCCTCGACCAAGGAGGAGACCGCCCGAGGGATCCCGTTCAGGGTCTGGGCCTTGGGCGGACGGGAGGAGCACGGTCGGCACGCCAACCGCTTGGCGACCCGTCTGCTACCCTGGTTCGCCGATTACTTCGACGTCGAGTACCCGTACGCCAAGTACGATCAGGTGGCCGTGCCGAGCTTCAGCTTCGGCGCCATGGAGAACGTGGGCCTGGTGGTCTTCCGAGCCAGCCTTCTCCTGATGGACCCCCAGACGGCCTCCTGGCGTCAGCGCAAGGCCGTCGACCGGGTGGTGGCCCACGAGTTCGCCCACATGTGGTTCGGCAACCTGGTCACCATGGCCTGGTGGGATGATCTCTGGCTCAACGAGGCCTTCGCCGAGTGGATCGCCAACAAGGTCGTCGACGACCTGGAGCCCGACCACCAGGTCTGGTTCGAGTTCCAGCGCCGGACCAACCAGGCCATGGACACAGACGCCCTGGAGACCACCCACGCCATCTACCATCCCGTCGACACGCCCGAGGAAGCCATGGAGATGTTCGACGCGATCACTTACGGGAAGGGTTCCACGGTGATGCGCATGCTGGAGGCCTTCCTGACCCCGCAGGCCTTCCGCGCCGGGCTTCGGGCCTACATGGACGCCTTCGCCGAGGACAACGCCCGGGGCGACGACCTCTGGGATCACCTCGGCCAGGCCTCCAAGCACCCGGTGGACGCCATCGCGCAGAGCTGGATCGACCAACCCGGCCACCCGATGGTCGAGATGACCGTCCAGCCGGTCGAGGGCGGTACCCGGCTCGAGCTGACCCAACAGCGCTTCCGGACCAGCGCCGAGGCCGACGCCGGCGAGGCCACCTGGCACCTGCCCCTGGTGCTCCGCTACGAGGATGACGACGGCATCCACGAGCACCGGCACCTGATGACCGACGCCAAGGAGACCCTCCGCCTCGGGCTGGAAGGCGAGCTGGCGTGGCTCTACGCCAACGCCGACGACGTCGGGTTCTACCGGACCGCACCGGACCAGGACCAGCTCGACGCCCTGGTCGGGCACGTCGACAGGCTGGAGCCCGCCGAACGGATCGGCCTGCTCCGGGATCAGTGGGACCTGGTCCGGGCCGGCCGGGGAGCGGTGACCCGGTTCCTGGACCTCCTGGAGCAGGTCGCGGTCGAGGAGGAGCACTTCGCCGTCGTCGAGCACCTGGTCGGCCAGGTCCGCGACCTCGAACGTTTCCTCGAGAGGCGCGACGACGACGCCGGCCTGGACGCGCTGCGCGCCTGGACCCGCGGGACCTTCGGCGCGGCCTTGGAGGACCTTGGCGCCACCGGCGGCGTGCAGGAGGATCCGCCCACCCGCCAGCGGCGGGCCAGCCTGCTCCAGGCTGTGGCCGGCATCGGCCAGGACGGGACGGCCATCGAGGCTGCCCTCGATGTAGCCGAGCAGGAGCGCGCCTCGCCGGGCCAGGTGGACCCCAACCTGGCCTCGACGGCGATCTCCGTGACCGCCCGCCACGGCGACCGGGTCACTTTCGAGGAGCATC
>CAZBKU010000185.1:0-6137 GCA_964492585.1 uncultured Thermoplasmatales archaeon
GGTCCGGGAGGACATCGTCAACACCTCACAGCGGCCCAAGTTCGAGGAGTACCCGGACCAGGCGTTCCTGGTCCTCCAGATGGTCCGCCTGCAGAACCAGGAGCTGCTCAGCGAGCAGGTCTCGGTCGTGTTCGGTGAACGCTGCGTGCTCTCCTTCCAGGAGACCCACGGCGACGTCTTCGGTGCGGTGAGGGACCGGATACGGCGGGGTCGGCCCCGGATCCGATCCAGCGGGCCCGACTACCTGGCCTACAGCCTCCTTGACGCCATCGTCGACGAGTTCTTCCCGATCCTTGAGACCTACGGCGAGTGGGTCGACGAGACCGAGGATGAGGCCATCGATGACCCCCAGGAGGAGACGATCGCAGACATCCACGATCTGAAACGGGATCTGTTGACGCTCCGCCGGGCGCTGTGGCCGATCCGGGATGCGATCACCAGCATGCAGCGCACCGAAGGCTCGACCCTGGTCAAAGACGAGACGCGGACCTTCCTACGGGATGCCTACGACCACGTGGTCCGCATCATGGACATGCTCGAGACCTACCGGGAGCTGACAAGCTCGGTGGCCGATGCGTACTACTCGACCCTCTCCCACCGGATGAACGAGGTCATGAAGACCTTGACCATCGTGGCCACGATCTTCATCCCGCTCACCTTCATCGCCGGGGTCTACGGCATGAACTTCGATCCGGGCGCCAGCCCCTGGAACATGCCCGAGCTGGGATGGGCCTACGGGTACCCGGCAAGCCTGGCCGTCATGCTCCTGGTGACCATCGGCATGGTGATCATGTTCCAGCGGAGGGGCTGGTTCTGACCGTCGTGGACTTCCTGCTGGGCTTGCTGGCCGCGGTCGGCATCGGTGGGCTGATCGGCATCGAGCGCGAGCACCGGGAGGAGAAGGTCTACGCCGGAGTGCGCACGTTCCCCTTGATCAGCACGGCCGGGTTCCTCTCGGCTCTGTTGACCCAAGAGCTCGAGGCCCAGTGGGTCCTGGCCACCGGCACCTTCGCCGCGGCCCTGTTCGCCATCGCGTTCTTCTACGTGCGCTCGACCGTGGGCGAGGTCGGGTTCACCACCCCCATGGCGATCATGGTGACCTTCCTGGCCGGGGCCCTGATCGGGATCGGGATGATCCTGGAGGCCACGGTGGTGGCCGTGGTCACCACCTTCCTGCTGCTCACCAAGGAACGCCTCCACGACCTGGCCCAGAACCTCGACACCGGCGAGGTCATGGGCGCGATCCAGTTCGTGGCCCTGGCCTTCGTGGCCTTCCCCCTGGCCGCTGCCGTCCGGGGTCCCTACCTTCGGGGTTTGGTCGGCGAGGGGTTGGCCATCGATCCTCAGTGGACCCTGTTCGTCGTCGTCGCCGCCAGCTCCCTGGCCTTCATCTCCTTCCTGGCCTTGCGCCAGCTGGGCTCCCGGTACGGCTTGACCGCCACAGGAGCGCTGGGCGGCCTGGTGAACTCCGAGGCGGCCACCGCCAGCGCCGGCACGCTTGCTCGGGGCGCCCGGGGCTTGGACAACGCGGCAGCCGCCGCCGTCCTGGCGGCCACGGGCACCATGCTCGCGCGCAACGTGGTCCTGGCCGCCTTCGCCGATCCCAGCTTCTCCTTCGTCGTCGACCTGGCCATCGTCCTGGCGGTCCCTGCCATCGTGGTCGCCGTGGCGACCTACGTCATCGGGCGACGGGCACCGGCCATGGACCAAACCCCCCAGCTGGACCTGGACAGCCCCTTCGCCATCAAGCCGGCGCTGGTCTTCGCGCTGGTGTTCACCCTGGTCAACGCTTTCGTCTTCTTCGCCCAAGGCCTGTTGGGGCCCTGGGGGGTTTACGCCACCAGCATCGGTGCCCTGGTCTCCTCGGGTGCCGTGGTGGCGTCGGCAGCCAACCTGGTCTTCACCGGCACCATCAGCCCGACCGTCGGTCTGATCACCGCCGCCTTGGCAAGCGGGATCAGCATCCTGGCCAAGCTCGTCGTGCTGGGCATCACCAACCGGGCGCTGATCAGCCGGGTGCTCGTACCGGTCCTTCTGGGTGCAGCGGCCACGGGGATCGGGCTCTTCGTGGTGCTCTAGCGGGGCTAGGCCTCAATCAGCGGTCAGTCCAACCTTTCCTGGGCCCAGCTAGCCACCTTGCGCCACGTCTCGGCCTTGCGAGCCAGTTCGCGCACCCGATGTTTGAGGGCCTTGGCCTGCTGGTCGAGATAGATGGCCACAGCCGCGGCGACCAGACAGATCCCACCGACGATGTACGGCAGGTAAGCCATGAAGAGGTCCGGGAAACCGATGGCGAACCCAGCGAAACCGACCAGGACCAGCACCGTCACCCACAGGACACGGCGGATCGACTCGATCGGCTCGATGATGTGGTCCTGGACCAGGCTGAGCACGAGGCTGGCAGCGACGTCCAGGTGCTTGAGAAGCCTCTCGGCGACGCTGACGATCTTCTCGCTGGCGCCCGATCCTTCCCCGCGGTGGTCACGTCCGCCGTCGTCGGGCGCCGACGCCGCATCCTCGGCCATGGTCTCAGAGGCTCGGGGAGAGGTTTAGACCTACCGAAGCCGGCCAGTGTCACTCTACGGCGGCGTCCCCTTGACCAGGCTCCTCGTCGGCCGGGGCGGGCTGGGTCACCTCGGCGTGGCTCTCCGGCACATCGGTGTCCCACCGGTCCAGGTCCCAGCCGGTCTGTGCCAGGACCTTGAAGACCGCCGCGAAGAGGCTGAGCACCAGGGGACCCATGATGAACCCCATGATGCCGAAAGCGACCAGCCCGCCGAGCACACCCAGGAAGGCCAGAAGCGGGTGGAGGGCGCTCTCCTTCCCGATGATCAGGGGCTTGACGATGTTGTCCACGCTGCTGATGACCAGGACCCCCCAGATGATCATGCCGACCCCCATGGCGGTCTGGCCGATGGACAACAGGTACACCGCAGCCGGCGCCCACACCAGGAACGCACCGATCAACGGCAGGAAGCTCAAGATCGCCATGACGAACCCCCAGAAGATGGCGTTGGGGATGCCGGCCACGACGAACGCGATGTAGCCCAAGCCACCCTGGAGGACCGCGCTGACGACCTGGCCCTTGATCACACCGTCGACGGTGAGCTTGGCCTCCCGGAGGAACTCGCCCTCCATCTGGTCGTCCATCGGGCTGGCGCGCTTGAGCTGGGCCACGAAGCTCTCGCCCTGGAAGAGCGCGTAGTAGGCGGTGATGACCGTGATCACCATGCCGATGACGAACGCGCCCACGGACTGGATGGCCTGGGGGATCCAGTCGGCCAGCCGCGCCCTCAGGGGGGGCAGGAGCTGGGTGAGGAGCTCCTGGGCCCGGGTCTGTTCGATGTCCTCGGGGTACCCGAAGGTCTGATGGGACCAGAGGGCCAGGGTCTCGATCTGGTGGGTGACCTGGGCGACGCTGAGGCCCCCGATCAAGCTGCGCATGTCGACGATGATCTGCCAGGTGATCAGCGAGAGAGGGATGAGGATGATCAGCGAGACGATCGTGACCGTGATCATCGACGCGATCCTGGGCCTGCCCGTCTTCTCCCGGAGCCAGTCGAACAGGGGGAAGCTCAGGGTGGCGATGAGCAACCCGAGGACGAGGTAGGCCCAGAAGGGCTTGGCGACCATCCAGGACAGGATAGCCAGGAGGAGGCCGTAGACGAGCAACGTGGCCAGGTTGAGCCTCATCGCCCCCCGAACAGCCCGCCGGACCTTAACCGCTGTCCTCTGGCCGACCGCCGAGCCAACCGATATGATAATCAAGGAATATAACGAAGGTCTATACCGGGGGTCGGTGGTGGTCGGTCCGAGACCATGACCTTCACCGAGGAGCTTCACGAGGTCGCCGCGCCTATCTGGCAGGCCCAGCTCGAGCACCCCTTCGTCCAAGGCATCGGGACCGGGGAGCTCGAGGAGAAACGCTTCGCCAACTGGGTCCGTCAGGACTACCTCTACCTCAAGGAGTACGCCCGGGTGCTGGCCTACGGAGCCGCCCGGGCCCGGCCGCTGGGCTCGATGTCCTGGTACGCCTCGCTGTTGGACTTCATCCTGAACACCGAGATGGATCTCCACCGGACCTACGCCCGACGGTTCAGGATCGACGAGACCGAGCTCGAGGCCGAGACCATGTGGCCCACCACCCAAGGCTACACCGACCTGCTCGTCCGCCACGCCGCCAGCGGCGACGTCGCCGACCTGGTCGCCGCCCTGCTCCCGTGTGCCTGGGGGTACGGCGAGGTCGGTCTCCACCTCGAGGAGGCCTACCCGGCCCCGGAGGACGACCGCTACGCCGACTGGATCGCCATGTACACCTCCGAGGACTACCAGGAGGCCGTGGCCTGGCTCAAGGACGAGATGGACCGCCTGGCCCAAGGCGCCAGCGAGGACGACCGGGACCGGTTGACCCGGATCTTCGTGACCTCCAACCGGTACGAGCACGCCTTCTGGGAGATGTGCTACCACGGGGAGGCCTGGCAGACGTGAACGCATCCGGACCCTCTACCCGGTTCACCGACCAGCTTCGGGAGGCCAGCCAGCCGGCCTGGGACCAGGCCACCGAGCACCGGTTCGTCCGCGAGCTCACCTCGGGCACCCTGGACCACGAGCCCTACCGGGCCTACATGCTACAGGACCACGCGTTCCTGGGCGGCCTGGTCAGCCTGGTCGGCCGGGCCATCACCCACGCCCCCAGCCTGGAGGCCCAGACCCGGTTCACCGCGTTCCTCCACGCGGTCACCGGCCCCGAGAACGACCACTTCGAGCGGGCCTTCGAGCACCTGGGGGTCGCCGAGCAGACCTGGCAGGCGCCCCGAGTGGCACCGGTGACCCGTGAGCTCCTGGAGCTCTTCGAGGCCACAGGCGACCATGGCACCTACGCCGATACCCTCTCGGTCCTGGTGCCGGTCGAGTGGGTCTACATGACCTGGGCCCAGGCCGCCGACGGCCGGCCCGAGGACCCGCTGATGGCCGAGTGGATCGACCTCCACGACAACCAGGCCTTCGAGACCTTCGTGCTTTGGATGCGCGACCAGCTCGACGCCCTGGATCCCGAGCTCAGCCCGGCCCAGCGCGCCCGGGCCTCTTGGCGGTTCAGGCGCGCCGTCGAGCTCGAGGTCGCCTTCTGGGATCAGGCCTACCGGCTGGCCAAGGAGGAGGCCTGAGTGGTCTCGACGGCCATCGTCCTGGCCATCACCGTGGCCACCCTGGCCGTGTTCACCGGCCTGGGCCTCTGGTACACCCGCGGGAAGATCGGCTCGGTCGAGGACTTCATCACGGCCCGGAACACCACCGGCGCCGGCATGACCGCGGCCACCTTGATCGCCTCGAGCATGGGTGCCTGGATCCTCTTCAGCCCGGCCGAGGCGGGGGCAGCCTTCGGCGGTATCGCCGCCGTCCTCGGGTACGCGCTTGGCAGCGCGATCCCCATGCTGGCCTTCATCTGGATCGGACCCCGGATCCGGGCGCTGATCCCCGAGGGCCACACCCTGACCGAGTACGTCCGCGCCCGGTTCGGCGCCGGGCTGCACCTCTACGTGCTCGTCGTCTCGATCAGCTACATGTTCATCTTCCTGGCCGCCGAGATGAGCGGCATCAGCGGGGCCCTTGGCCTGGTCGCCGGGGTGCCCACCTGGATCACCGCCGTGCTCATCGGCGGGTTCGTGCTGATCTACACGATCTACGGCGGGCTGTTGGCCAGCCTCTTCACCGACACGGTGCAGACCCTGGTCATCCTGCCCCTGGTGGCCGTCGGGTTCGCCGGCGCCATCTGGGCCCTGGGCGGTGTGGGCCAGGTCCACGCCGATGTCCTGGCCACCGCGCCGGCGACCCTGGACCTGGGCTTCCTGCCCGGTCTGACGTTCGGCGCCTTCGTCATCATCGCCATCCTGGGCGCCGAGATGATGAACCAGGCCTGGTGGCAGCGGATCTACGCTGCCAAGGACACCGCCACGCTGCGCCGAGGCTTCGCCATGGCCGCCGTGGCCATCCTCCCCATGATCCTCCTGGCCGGCCTGTTCGGCCTGGCTGCCAACGGCCTCGGCTTGGTGGGCGAGGCGGGCTCGGCCAGCATCTCGTTCTTCCTGGTGCTCCAGGAGGCCTTCCCCACCTGGGTCACCGTCGGTATCGTCCTGCTC
>CAZBKU010000186.1:0-6135 GCA_964492585.1 uncultured Thermoplasmatales archaeon
CACGGAGCTTGTCCTGTTCCTGGATGCCGACGAGACGGTCACCTGGACGTCGGTGGTCCAAGGGTTGCGCGCCCTCCAGGAGGACCCGGAGGTCGGGATCGTCCAAGGCCGCAAGAAGGCCCGGTCGAGCCCGCAGGGCCCCCTGGATCGGCTGATCGCCATCGACCGAGGATTCAGCACGCTGATCGAGCACCCGCTGCTGGCAGAGGTGTTCGATGCCGCCCACTTCGCCGGGTCGGGCGCGCTGATCCGGCACGAGGTCATCGAGGCCGTCGGGGGATGGCGGGAGGTCTCGGTCACCGAGGACATCGAGCTCACCGTGCGGCTCTACCTCGAGGGGATCTGTGACATCGCCTACGAATCCCGGATGGTCGTCGGCGAGCTCAACCCGGCGAGCTTCGGTAGCCTGATCCGCCAGCGCGGGCGGTGGGCCCGAGGTTGGAGCCAGGTCCATGGCCTTCACGCGGGACGGATCCTCCTCTCGGCCCGCAAGCTCGGCGCGCGCCGCACCTTGGGGCTCCTCTGGCAGCTCACCACAGCCATCAGCGCCCCCTGGATGATCCTGCTGCCGGTCCTGACGATCCTCTGGCTGGTACAGGCGCCCATCATCGCGCCGGCCACGGTCGGTGTGATCCTGGCTGCCGTGATCCTCCCTGCCCGGGGGATCACGTTCCCGCTGGCATATTTCACCGATCCGGAAGAGAGCCGGCAGATCCGCCCAGGTCGCCTCCTCGAGGTCCTCGTCTACAGCTACAGCTGGATCGTGCTCAGCTGGTTCTTCCAGCTTCAGGCCTTCTACCTGGAGATCTCGGAGGCACCCCATGTCTGGCACGCGACGACCAAGCGACCGGCAGTCGCCGAGATCGCCTCCACCGGATCCGGGCCGGCTGGCGAGTAGATCCTCTCAGCTCGTCGTCCTGGCCGTACGGTCGGGCGGTCCCCGGCGGTGCCGGCACCAGCACCCGGTCGAGGGCTAGCGAGCGATCAGCGGTTCAGCCACCAGATCGAGGCGTTGAGCACCGCCGCGAAGGCCACCCAGGCCAGGTAGGGGACCATCAGGTGCCCGGCCCACCGGTCGACGCGGTAGAACACCCAGGTCGTCAGCACGAGCAGGACGAGCAGGACGAGGATGTCGATCAGCGCCATGGCCGGGTCCTGGAGCCCGAAGAAGAGGATCGACCAGGCGCCGTTGAGGCCCAACTGGAGGCTGAACAGGCTCAGCTCATCCTGACCATGCTGCCAGCCGAGGCGCTCCCAGACCCGCCAGGCCGCCACACCCATGCCGATGTAGAGCAGGATCCAGACCGGCATGAACACCCAGTCGGGCGGCGTGAAGCCCGGCGTGTCCAGCGTGGGGTACCAGGTCTCCACCGAACCGGCGGTGGCCCATCCGGCGACGGCGCCGACCACCAGGCAACCGAGCACGGCGATCGCCAAACCGGCCCACGACGGGATCCGATGCTCGACGTGCTCGGGGACCGCTCCCAGCTCGTTGACCACGAGCCTCAACGGGCCTGCGGGGTCCTTGAGGCTGTCGGTCTCAGCGGCCCCGGTCCAGCATGTTGTGCACCACGACCACGGCTTGGTCGGCCTGCAGGCTCACCGGTCCGAGACTGACCGCGTCGTCGGCCCGTTTGGTGAGGACCGCGTCCTGCTGCTCGGTCACGTCCCGGTCGTCACCGAAGACGAAGGTCCCACCGGTCAGATCGGCCTCGTGGGCGGGGGTGCCTTGCTCGTCCATCAGGATGATCGGGTCGGGCACCTCGTCGAGCAGGGTCTCCAGGGTGATCTCTCGGCTCTCCATGCCGTCGGCCGCATCTTGCCAGACCGGCATCGCCACGGGCGCCAGGGCCTCGTTGAGCTTGGAGGCGCACGACCGCTCGTCAGGTCGAAGGCCCTTGACCGAGCTCCCGTGGATCCGGAGAGCTTTGGGGTCGTCCAGGGTGTTGGTGAAGAGCACGATGCAGTCGGTGTCCTCCCGGACGCCGTGGCTGGTCAAAAGGCTCTGGACCACGAACCGGGCCACCAGGTCGAAGCGGCCGCCGGCGCCAGCCAGATCCTTGAGCGGGGCCTGGCCCGTGGGGTCGGCCCGGTTGGCCACCAGCAGCATCGTGCGTTCGGCGGGCATCGTGGGACCAACCGGTCCACGCTGTTTGGGGTTTGTCCCCCGGCCAGGGCCTGGGGTCAACGCATCTGTTCCCGCAGCCGGTGGGCCAGGCCCTCGACCCGGCGCAGGGCGTTGCCACCCCAGCGATCCATCCTGTCGACCAGTCCCTCGCGCGCTTTGGAGATCTGGCCGTCGATCTGCAGGCCTTCGAGCACGTCGCGGGCCTTGGCCGGTTCGGTGGTCAGGATCTGGGTCGTCCAGTGGCCCGGTGCGTGGTCGACGTTCACCCCCAGGATCGTCACCCCCTCGTCGAGGAGGGTGCGCGTGCAGCGCTGGAAGGTGGTCGGGTCCTCTGGCAGCTCGAAAGAGACGGTCCATGTCGGTGGTCCTTTGGTCATCGTGCATCCCCGCACGGTATCGAGCCCGTGCCCGTGGAGCACGGCCCTGACGGTTCACCAACCTTTCGGCTGCGAGGGCCGTACCTGGGCCAGGGCTCCCCTAGCGCCGGTTCCCCGGCGTTCGGGCCGGAGCCGGTCGGCCGGCTCGAAGGCCGACCCTTCACGACCGCAGCTGCCGAGGCTGTCGGTGGAACGGGGGGTCTGGGCTCGGGGCCGGGGCCTGATCCCGCAGGCTCGGGGCAAGGGTTAAACGAGCCGCTGGTCTGCTCCATCCACCATGGCCAAGCGCGACCCGCTGGGGGCCTTCCGCCGGGAGGTCGTCGCCCTCATCGAGGAGGCCTTCCACGCCGTCTACGGCCAGGAGGTCGACGCCGAGAGCCTCCTGGAGATCCCGGACCCTGAGATCGCCGACCTGGCGCTGCCCTGCTTCCAGTTGGCCGGTGAGCTATCGACCTCGCCGGCGGACATCGCCTCGCAGCTCGAGGAGGCCATGCCCCCGCTGGACCACCTGGACATCGAGGCCCAGGGCGCCTACCTGAACTCCCGGATCCAGCCTGACGATCTGGCCGGCACGGTCCTGGCCAGCATCGGCGAGCATGCCGAGGCCTACGGTCACGGGGAACCCGCCGGCCAACGCGTGTTGGTCGAGCATACCAGCGCCAACCCCACCGGCCCGCTCCACGTCGGCCGGGCTCGCAACCCCTTGCTTTCCGACACCCTGGTCCGGGTCCTGCGCGCCGCCGGGGACGAGGTCACCGCGGAGTACTACGTCAACGACATGGGCCGCCAGGCCGCCACCCTCGTCTGGGGCGTCGAGAACTGCCCCGAGGGCATCGACGAGGACGCCGCCAAGGAGGACCGACGGCTGGTCGGCTGCTACCAGGCGGCCAACGCGCGCCTTGAAGAGGAGCCGGACCTCGACGAGGAGGTCCGCGGCCTCATCAAGCGCTTCGAGCAGGGCGAGGACGAGACCGCCACCTTGTTCCGTCAGACGGTCCGGCGGACCCTGGAGGGCATCCGCCAGACCCTGGCCCGGGCCAACGTCAGCCACGACAACTTCAAGCTCGAATCCGAGCTGGTCCTCGGCGGCCAGGTCGACAAGGTCGTCGAGCGCCTCGAGGCCTTGGACGAGACCGGGGTCGAGGACGGCGCGCTCTACCTCGACATGGAGGCCCTGGGCGTCGAGACCGAGAAGCCCAAGATGTTCCTGCAGCGGGCCGATGGGACCACCCTCTACGGGACCCGGGACATCGCCTACCACCTCGACAAGGCCAGCCGAGCGGACAGCCTGGTGGACGTGCTCGGCGAGGACCACAAACTGCACGCCCTGGAGCTCCAGAGCGCTCTGGTGGCCCTGGGCGAGGAGGTCGCCCTGGACGTGGTCTTCTACAACTTCGTGAGCCTGCCCGAGGGCTCGATGAGCACCCGGGCGGGTCGGGTTGTCTACCTCGACGACCTGCTCGACGAGGCCGAGACCCGGGCCTACCAGGAGGTCGAGGAACGCCGCGGCGACGAGCTCTCCGAGGACGAGATGCGCGAGGTCGCCCGGCAGGTCGGCATCGGCGCGCTCAGGTTCAACATCGTCGGCGTCCAGAGCGAGAAACCGATCACGTTCCGCTGGGAGGACGCCCTGGCCTTCGACGGCGCCACCGCCCCCTTCGTCCAGTACGCTCACGCGCGTACCCACGGCATCCTAGAGAAAGGAGGCGTGGAGCCCGGTCAGGTGGGCAAGGCCGACCCTGGCGTGCTCACCCACCAAAGCGAGCAGGCCCTGCTTCGGACCCTGGGCAAGCTGCCGTCGCTGGTCCAGGAGATGGCTCGCCAACGCAAGGTCCACCCGTTGACGGCCTACGCCGTCGACGTGGCCGGCGATCTCAACCAGTTCTACCGGGACTGCCCGGTCCTGCAGGCCGAGGACGAGGAGCTCAAGCAGGCTCGCCTGGCCTTGGTCGACGCCACACGCCAGGTGCTGGCCAACACGCTGGAGATGCTTGGCATCGAGGCGCCGGCTAGCATGTGAGCAGCCAGTGGCCGGGGCCCGAAGACTCGATCGTCAGGAGAGAGGTTGGGGCCACCAAGACCGTCTGTCGGAGCCGGGGAGGATCCGATTCCCGCGGCGTCCCGGTGGCTGGGTGGCTGGGTCGTCGAGGATCACCGAAGCATCGCGACGTCTGCCTCGGTGAGCCCGTCGCGTACCTGCACGTCGAAGGACGACCGGTCGTGGTCGTCCTGCTCGATCCGCAGGCAGGCCAGGAACTCAGCCAGGTACTCACCGAGGTTCTCGAAGCGTTGCGACCTCATGTCATCCTCTACACTCAACTCGCTCGTAGGCGGGGGTTAAAGCTTGCGGTAGCTGGGATGAAACGAGGCGTTCAGGGGACACACAGGGCCTGGAGAGCACCCCAGGCACCCCAGACCGGAAGATGCATCTTACCGGTGGCCGGCCGCGGTCATCGGTGACCGTCGCGTCCTGGACCCCGTCAACCCTCTTCCTCGAGAGCTTCCCAGGCCTCCCGCACGTTGCGGGCGATCTGGGTGAAGGCCTGACCGACGGTGCTGTCCGGATCTGCCAGCGTGACCGGCTTGCCGGTGTCGCCGGCCTGGGCGACCTCGGGCTCGATGGGCACCTGGCCCAGCAGGCGGGTGCCGATGGTCTCGGCGGCCGCCTGGCCGCCCCCCTCCCCGAAGATGTGGTAGCGGTCCCCGTCGGGTGTCTCGAAGAAGCTCATGTTCTCGACGACGCCGAGGACCGGCATGTCGACCTTGGCCGCGAACCGGCCGCTGCGCTCGACGTCCTCCTTGGCGACCTGCTGGGGCGTGGTGACCAGCACGGCCTGGGCCTTGTCCGGGATCAGCTGGGCGATGGACAGGGGCTCGTCGCTGGTGCCCGGCGGCAGGTCGACGATGAGCACGTCCAGGACCGGCCACTGGACCTTGCGCAGCAGGTTGAGGATCATCTTCTGTTTCATGGGGCCGCGCCACGCCAGGGCGTCCTGGGCCGGGGCGAAGAACTGGGTCGACGCGATGGGGATGCCGGCCATCTCCGGCGGGGCCAACCCCTCGCGGACGCTGAACCGGAAGTCGGATAGACCGGCCATCCGGGGCGTGTTCGGGTTGGTGATGTCCATGTCGGCCACGCCGATGTCCAGGCCTTGGGCCTTGAGCGCCACGGCCAGGTTGAGGGCCACGGTCGACTTGCCGACCCCGCCCTTGCCGCTCATGACCACCAGCACCCGGTCGATCTGTCCCAGGTCGGGTGCCTGGGTCTGGGGCTTGGGCGTGAACGACGGCGTGGGCTCGTCATCCTGCTCCTCGCCCTCGTCGGGCCGCTGACCGAAGGTCTCGGGCATCGGCGGTGGCTAAGGGAGGGGGGTACAAGAAGCTTGGTCAAGGAGGGGATGGGGAACCACGGAGAAACGGAGCCCCGGAGAGGAGAGAGTCATAGGCTAGCAGTGCCGGGCACGCTGGCGTCGTCGTTCATCGGTCTGGCCGTTCGGTCGTTCGATCAGGTGCCCGATCTCCCCCGTGTCTCCGTGGTCAGGTTCCACGGAGAACAAGCAGATGCCGGGTCAGGCTGCCGTGGACCTTCCAGGCGTGTTCCTCGACCAGCTCGAAGCCCTCGGCCGCCGA
>CAZBKU010000187.1:0-1146 GCA_964492585.1 uncultured Thermoplasmatales archaeon
GACCCCGCTGGCCGCCGCCGGAGCGCTCATGCTGGCCAACCAGGCCTACGACCCGTCGACCTCGAAGTACGCCGGCCAGTGATCCTGGCAGCCTGGGTTGAACGCGGCACCGCACCGCGGGCACGCGTGGTTGCTTGAGACATAGGCGTCGATCGTCAGGGTCCTGCTGCAGGCCCCGCAACGGACCGCTTCCACGTCCCGCTGGTCTGTGCCCCAGACCTCGGTGTCGTGGTCCACGGCGTCGTCGTGACAGCTCCTGCACGGCCACCAGCCCTTGCAGCAAGGGAACCGGAAGGCCACGATGTCCAGCCGGCTGGACCAGTGGGCGCATCGTGTCTCATCGTCCACGGGCCTCCCGCGCACCTCCGGCGCCATGGCGGCCGAGCACCGTCGACCCCCAAGACGGTTCGGTCATCACGCGAAGGTCTGCAAGGCCAGGGCCCCCGAGACCGCCGAGCCGAGCACGATGATCGCGATGGTCACCGCAGGGAGCACCCAGCCCGATGGGCCCTGGGACCGCTTCCAGCTCAGGTAGGCAGCCCCGGTGGCAAGCCCCCCGACGACCAGGTTCGCGACGTGGACGAGATCCTGGTAGGGGAACGCTCCAGCGCACGGGGGAGGGCACACGACCAACGCGACCAACCCCTCGGAGAGGAACCCCTCGATCGAGACCAACAGCAGCACCGCCATGGGTGCCCCGGGCTTGGCTGGGCGACGGGCCCACGCGAGCACCAGGACCCACCACCCGAACAGCAGGCCCTTGCTGCCCACGTGGGTGGCTTGGAGCGCAGACATGTGATCCGAGCTGGCCCCCCAGAGCCCGATATGCTGGTCGATCAGGACGTGGATCAGCACCAGCCCGGCTGAGCAAGCCGCAAGCACGGTGGTCTGCTTGGACCAGCGTTCGGGGCGGGCCATGGCCTTGCCAGGGTCCCTGTCGGCTATCAAGCCGCCGGAACGTCCTCCCCAGACCGGCCGTCCTCTGGGGACCGGCGCTGGCAGCCCTTCTTGGGGGTAGGGTTTCAAGTGGGGCACGGTACATCGTATCACGGAGCTTGAGGCTCTGGAGGCGCAAGACGTATGACACCCAAAGCAACCGCCGTGGGGTTGGCCGTGACGATCGCCCTGGTCGGGATCCTCTCGATC
>CAZBKU010000187.1:1156-2140 GCA_964492585.1 uncultured Thermoplasmatales archaeon
GGGGACCCGGTCCGGGAGCCGTGCTCGGTCGACCCGGCGTTCAACCCCGCCGATGACCTGGTCGCCGATGGACAAGGCCAGGCTGCGGTCCACGTCGACATCGTGGACCTCGAGCCCTACGATCCGGCCACCCTGACGATCGACGCCGGGACGTGCGTGGAATGGGAGAACCATGGGGACTTGACCCACACCGTCGACATCGCCACGAGGACCAACGGGGTCCTGGCCAGCACCCACGTCGCCACGCTGGACCCAGGCGAGATGGACCACCATACCTTCGACGAGCCGGGCACCTACTACCTGCACTGCGAGGTCAACGCGCTCCACGAAGCCACGATGCACCAGGTCATCCGTGTGGTCTAGACCACCGGCTTGAACGCGTGGTCCCACGTGTCCAGCGAGGCGCCCACGCGGACCCAGAGGGGGACCAGAGCCTCCAGGTAACGGGCCGCGGTGATATCGCCGACGTCCAGGGCCCCGGGCCAGCCCAGCTCGACGAGGATCGCCTCGGTCTCCTTCTTGGCGTCCCCGTCGTCCCCGCAGATCATCATCGGGGGCGTGCCCTCCTCGAAGCTTGGATCGATCATCTGGGTGTTGGAGACGGTGTTGAAGCACTTGACGACCCGGGCGCCCGGTAGCTTGGCCTGGAGGATCTCGCCCAGGGATCGCCCCTCCAGATCCAGCAGATGCGGTGGCATGCCCTGGCCGAAGTCAAGAGGGTTGGTCGTGTCCAGCACGAGCTTGCCGTCGAAGGCCTCGCGGCCGGCCAGCTCGACGACGTCCTCGGCGGCCTCGCCCAGCACGGCCAGGATGATGATCGCCCCGTGATCGGCGGCCTCGGCGAAGCTCCCGACGGAGACGGTGCCATCGGTGGTGTCGAGCCACCCGTCCAGCTTGGCCGGGCTCCTCGTACCCATCTTGACGTCCCAGCCGTGCCTGGCGAAGCCGCTGGCAAGGGCCTTGCCCACATCCCCGCTGCCTAGG
>CAZBKU010000187.1:2150-6078 GCA_964492585.1 uncultured Thermoplasmatales archaeon
GGCTTTGGGCTTGTCTGCGAAGCCGCTAGGCCAGGCCTGGATGGCAGCGAAAAGGCCAACCGGTGGTCTGTGGATGTGGGTCCATGGCTGTCTCCGTCCACCAGATGCTCGCGTTCAGCGACGAGATCAACGAGCGCTGGTTCCCGTGGCTAAGAGAGCAGGACATCGAGCTCCTCGACCAGAACCTCGAGTTCTCGTTCTACTCGCCGCTGGGTATCCTGACCCACATCGGGAACGTGGAAGCCACGTGGATGGACCTGATCGAAGGCAAGCAGCCAGACTGGCGCAACCCGCCCTACTCGACCAAGGAGCTGCATACCGTCGAGCCGGTCATCGGGTTCCTTGAGGAGACCCGGGAGCGCACCCACGGGCTGATCGACGGTCTCAGCGAGAAGGAGCTCCAGCGGACCGCTACCCTGGAGGATGCCTCCTGGCTGGTCAAGGAGGAGCTGACCCTGGAGGAGCTGGTCTGGATCGTCTTCACCCACGAGCAGTGGCACCGAGGCGAGCTCCTCGCGGCCTTCTGGAGCCAGGACATCGAGCCGCCCCGGTTGGACTGGCACCAGTACGGGACGCCGGTCGGCGGGATGCTCCCGGGGTGATCCCAGCGGTCAAAGCCCGATGTCGTCCCACAGGTCCTCGAACCCGGCGACCAGGTCGTCGGGCGGCTCGTGCTGGAGCAGGACCCGGATCAACCGCTCCCGGTCGGGCAGACCGATGTACCGCTGGTTCCCCTCGCGGTAGCGTTCGACGATCCCCTCGTCCTCGAGCTTGTCCACGTGGTAGCTTAGCGTGCTGGTCGCGATGCCCACCCGGTCGGCCAGGGGTCCCATCTCCATGGGTTCCTCCTGGAGGAGGTGGGCTGTGATCTCCAGGGGTCGAGCCTCCCGGAGCAGGGCGACCCACGACCGGTCGGCCGGGGGCACCGCGCCCTCGGGAACGGGCCGGTTGGGTTCCACGGCCACGAAGTAGCGCTTGTAGCCGCCCTTGGCCTCGGCCTTCATCAAGCCGGCCTTGGTCAACTGGTGAAGGTGGTACTCGGCGTGGCTGGCTCGCAGGTCCAGGCGTCGGGCGATCTCCCGCTGGTGGAGCCCAGGGTGCTCCTGGACGAGCCGGTAGACGCGCCGTCGCGTCGAGGCGTCCTCCCCGGCGGCCAGGCCGAGCAGTGCCACGTGGAGCAGCCTGGGCCGAGCATGCGTCGACAGGTACCTGGGCCCTGGGTCCATGGCACGGCTCCTAGCGCTTGACCGACGCGAGGTAGATCGTGAGCAAGCCAGCACCGGTCAGGAGCACGTGGAGGGTCAACAAGGTTGTGAGATCCTCTCGGTTGAACAGCCACCAGGAGGACAGGAGCCCGGCAGCCGCGAAGAAGGCGAACCCGATGGCCAAGACACCGGTCTTGGGTCGTCGGGAGCGGTGCCACCCCAGGGTACCGAGGATGGTCAGGGCCAGGGCGGTCAGGGTGAACAGGGCCACGGCGACGTTGAGCACCAGCGTCACAACCGCCCCCTCCGGCGGACCACGTACCCGGTGCCCAAGACGACGATCGCAGCTCCGATGGCGATGGTGAACGGGGTGAGCTGCCCGGCCAGGTCCTTGACGGCCGAGGTCACGCCGAGCTCTGGATCGTGGACGATCTCCTCGCCTTGGGGGTAGGACCAGTAGACGATGGCGTCCTGCCCCTCGGCGCTGGTGGAGAGGTGGACGCTCCAGCCGACCTCGTGGTCGACCCCGTCGACGGTGACCACAGGGACCCAGGAGAGGTAGGCGACCTCGTCGCCCTCGGTGCCAGCCAGGGCGGGCTGGCCGTCGAGCTCGACGGTCTCGAGACCACCGGCGGCCTCGACGTGGGAGCCCACGGCCAGCCGAGCGTCGGGCTCGGCGAAGGTGTGGTTCCGGATGATAACGTCGAGCTTGGTCCCGACCTGGGGGTCCACGGCCGTGATGAAGCTGAACCGAAGTTCAAGATGGCCGCCGCTGTCCAGGAGGTAGACGACCGACCGGGTGTCGTTGGCCGGGTCGACCTCGATCCGATGGGGGGCCTGCCGGAGGTCGGTTCGGTTGACGACGCGCTCGCCGAGATCGTAGGCGTCGTCGCCGTCCTCGTCGATGTACTCGAGCACGCTGTCGATCTGCATGGAGAGCGGGACGACGTCGGTACGGTCCACGCTGGCCTGGCCCCTGGCCGCGTCCACGGTCACGGCGGGCCGCAGGGAGCCGGCCGGTGGCTGGGTACGGAAGCCGTCGGCCAGGTCATCGATCTCCACGGGGTCGGCGGCTGCCTGGCCGCCGGTCCGGGCGCGCTGGTCGCCTGACCGTCGATCGGGTCGCTCGGACGGGGCTTGGTTATCCTCCCCGGACGTCTCGGATCTGCTCTCGGAGCGTCTCTCGTCGCGATCCTCGGTCGACGAGCTCTGGTTGCCCTCCTCGGAGCTGTTGGCCTCGCTCTGGTTGCCGGAGCGGTCGTCGTCGGTCGTGCGGTTCCCGTCCTGGGTCTGGTTGGTCGACCCCGAGCTCGAGTTGTCACCGGTCCCGTTCTGATCCTCGTTGGTCTGCTGATCGGGGCTTTGATCCTCATCGGACCCGTTGGACGGGGGGCTCTGGGCCAGGCTGCTAGCTGGGGCTAGGAGCAGCAGGAGGCCCAGAAGGAGGGCCAGGGCGGGTCCGATGGGGCGCCGTGGATCAGGGAGCATGAGGGTAAGGGGCTGTGGAGTTGGATGGTCGGGGTGGTTGGAGGGTCTTGCGTTTCGTTCCCGGAGTGATCCCCCGAGGGAGAGGGGTCGGCCCCCACCCAGCAGGGCGCCGGATGGGGGCCGGGGGTGTTCATGGCCGCGGGTCAGAGCCAGGTACCGAAGAGATCAGGGCTGATCGTCGCGGGTCTGGTTACCGTCCCGGTCGGACCCGTCATCCTGGGTCCGGTTCCCGTCGCTTGCGGTCTCGTTCTGGCCGGTCTGGTTGGCTTGGCTTGCGCCATCCTCCCCGGTCTGGTTGTCGGCCTGGTCGCCGTCCCGGGTGTCGTTGCCGCCGCGGTCCTGCTCACCGGCGGTGGTGCGGTTGGACCGGGCGTCGTCGCCACGGTCGTCGGCGCCGTCGCGGCGGTCCTGGGCGTCCTCGGGCGGGCCCAGGTGGACATCCTGGACGGCCCGGCGGGCCTGCTCGGGCAGGTCCTCGGGCATGACCTCGGAGAGGTCGTCGGGTGCGCCGGGGCGGGTCTGCTCGTCACAATAGGCCTCGACCGTCTGGTTGTTGGCCGCTGCCTTGTCCTGTAGCCACGTGAAAGCCGTGCTGTTGGCGGCCGTGCCGTTCTCACGGCCCTCCTGGCTGTTCGTCCAGGCGGTGCAGAGGCCGAAGAGGCCCTGCTTGTTCATGGCCTGGGATTGCTCGGGGAGGTCGGGCTGGCCATCGCCGTCCCGGTCCTCGTCCTCGGCGTCCTCGATGCCGTCGCCGTCGTCGTCCGTGTCGACGAAGTCGGGCTGGCCATCCTGGTCGCTGTCGACGTCCGAGCGCTGGACGTCGCCGACCACCGGCACGTACTCGCCGCTGGTCAGGTTGACCCCCCGCTCGAGGTCGAAGTCCAGGGTGACGCTGAGCTCCTCGCCGGGGGTGTAGGTCAGATCCTCGCCGACGGTGACGACGTTGCCGAAGACGGCCAGCTCCTGGACGGTCCCGTTCTCGTGCTCGACGGTCACGTTCTGGATCGTCAAGCGCAGACGGGTGTACTCGCCGGGATCGATCTCGAAACCGTCGAGCTGGGCTCGGTCGTCCGAGCCGTTCAGGCTCAACAGCTCGATGGTTTGCTCGCCCTCGTAGACCGGGACCCACCCGGAGGCCTGGTCCGGGAGGACCTCGGCCTTGGTGAAGGTCACGTGGACCTCGGCAGCCTCGTCGGTCAGGGCCTCCTTCACGTAGATCTCACCTGAGCTGGCGG
>CAZBKU010000188.1:0-5997 GCA_964492585.1 uncultured Thermoplasmatales archaeon
CCCAAGCCGTGGTACCCGTAGGGCCAGGGCCCGCCGGTTTACAGGATACCGGCCAGGATGCTGGCAGCACCGATGGCCAGGATCGGCCACCCGCCGCGGTAGACCAGGTAGAGGCCCAGGAGGGCAGCGAGCAGGAAGGTGGCCAGCATCCAGGCCCGGACCTCGGCCGGCTGGACGATACCGGCGGCGGTGACCCGGGTCTCGCCCAAGCGCTCGTCGGTGTCGGCCCCTTTGACATAATCGTAGTAGTCGTTGGCGAAGTTGGTGCCGATCTGCAGCAGGAGCGCGCAGGTCAGCGCGGTGAGCGCCGGCCAAAGCACGAAGACGCCGTCGGTCCAGGCCATGGCCATGCCGACCAACACCGGCGCTGCCGCTGCCGGCAAGGTACGGGGCCTGCTGGCGTGCAGGAAGGCCCCCAGGCGGGTGGTGGGATCGGCGAGGGTGGTCTCTGTCATCTAGCGGAGCCAGGGGTACTTCTCGAAGTCGGGCTCGCGGTCCTCGTTGAAGGCATCTCGGCCTTCCTGGCCCTCCTCGGTCTGGTAGAACAGCCGGGTCATCTGGCCGGCCATGACCTGCAGGCCGGTCTGGCCGTCCATGTCGGCGTTCATGGCTGCCTTACAGGCCGCCACGGCCGTGGGGCTCTTGGTGAGGATCTCGCGGGCCCACTGGACGCCCTCCTGCTCGAGCTCGTCGCGGGGGACGACCTTGTTGACCATGCCCATCTCGTGGGCCTCCTCGGCCTCGTACTGGCGGCACAGGAACCAGATCTCACGGGCGCGCTTCTGGCCGATCTGGCGGGCCAGGGTGGCCGAGCCGTAGCCGGCGTCGAAGCTTCCGACGATGGGACCGGTCTGTCCGAACCGGGCGCCCTCGGCGGCCAGGGTCAGGTCGCAGACGACGTGGAGCACGTGCCCGCCGCCGATGGCGAAGTCGGGGACCAGGGCGATCACGGGCTTGGGCATCTCGCGCATGGTGCGCTGGAGCTTGAGCACGTTGAGCCGGGGGGCGCCGTCGCTGCCGACGTAACCGGACTCGCCGCGGACGCTCTGGTCGCCGCCGGCGCAGAAGCTCCAGACGCCGTCCTTGGGGCTGGGCCCGTTGCCGGTGAGCAGGACCACACCGACCCCGCTGTCCTCGTGGGCGTCGTCCATGGCCCGCTGCAGCTCGAAGAGGGTGTCGGGCCGGAACGCGTTGCGGATCTCGGCCCGGTGGAAGGCGATCCTGGCGATGCCCTCGGGGCTCTTGTGGTAGGTGATATCCTCGAGGTCCTCGAAGCCCTCGACGGTCTGCCAGTCGGCGTCGCTCTCGGCTAATTGCTGCTCCAGAAGTTTCGCTTTGTCGCTCATGCTTTTCCTCCGTTGGATCGTGTACCTTGGATCGACCGCCGGACCGCGTCGTCGACCTGGTCGTGCCAGGCCTCGTTCTCGTCCCGGTCGGTGGTGACGTGGACGATCTCGACCCCCTGGCCCCCGGGATCGCCGGCCAACGCGTCGGCCAGGTCCCCGCGGGTCTCCAGGCGGGTGTAGGGGAGATCGAAGAGATCGGCGGCCTTGGCCAGGTCCAGGCCGTGGGGGGTGGCGAAGTGCTCAGTGAAGGGCGGTTCGTGCTCCCGGATGGGGAGCATGTGGAAGATCCCGCCGCCGTCGTTGTCGATGACCAGGAAGGTGACCGGTAGGTCCTCCCCGTCGGCGACGTGGAGCCCGCCGAGGTCATGGAGGAAGGCCAGGTCGCCGAGCACGGCCAGGGTCGGGGTGCCATCGGTGGCCGCGCCCAGGGCGGTGCTGAGGACACCGTCGATGCCGCTGGCGCCTCGGTTGGCCAGGACTCCGATCTCGGTCTCCCGGGGGGCAGCGAAGGTGTCGAGGTCGCGCACCGGCATGCTGTTGGAGACGACCAGGCGCTGGTGGTCTGTCAGGCTTGCGGCTGCCTGGGCTAGGACGGCACCCTCGGTGACGCCGGTGCCCAGATGGTCTTCCAAGACCTCGCGCGTCAAGATCTCGAGCCCTTGCCAGGCGTCCAGCCAGGCCTTGTCCACCGCCGGTTGGCAGGCTTGGCTCAGGGTGGCCAGGGTGCTCGGGGCATCGGCGGCCAGGTGGTCGGTGGCCACGGCCAGGTGATCGGCGCTTCGGGGACCGGCATCGATGAGGATCTGGCGGGTCCCGTCGTGCCTGGCCAGGTACCGGGCAGCAGCCTTGCTGGTCGGTCCGGTGCCTACGCGGATCACGAGACCGGGGTCCAGATCCATGGCCACTTCCGGGTCTCTGAGGTAGAGGTCGTAGGCGGCTAGGCTGTGGCCGGTGGCGCCAGGTCCGAAGCGGGCCCCTGAGAGGGGGTCGGCCAAGACCGGGTAGCCTGTGGCCCGCGCCAGGTCGATCACGGCTGGACCCAGACGGGCTGGTTCCGGATGCGGGCCGGCCACGATCAGGCCCTTGGGGTGGTCGGCGATGAGCTGGACCAGGTCGTCGATCTCGTCGGGGGCCGGACGTGGGTGGACCCGCCCGGGGCGCAGGAACGGTGACCCGTCGGGGCGTCCCTGGACCGCCAGGGGGTCCTGGTCGGCCAGGTCCTCGGGGACATCGCCGGGGACCTCGGTGGGCTCCAGGGGCTTGTCGAAGGGGAGGTTGAGGTGGACGGGGCCAGCCGGTGGGCCAAGGCTCTGCCCGACGGCCCGGCAGGCGACCTGGCGAAGGGCTCGGAGGTTGGGCCCATCGAGGATCGGAGGGGAGACGTCATGGAAGGCGACCACGTCGTCACCGTAGAGCTTGACCTGGTCGATGGTCTGGTTGGCGTCGGTAGCTCGTAGGCGGTGGGGGCGATCGGCGGTCAGGAGCAGCAGAGGGGTCCGGCTCTGGATAGTCTCGATGGCGGCTGGATGCAGGTTGGCTGCCGCCGTGCCGCTGGTGGTGATCACCCCAGCCGGGGTGCCGGTGGCCTTGGCGATGCCCAGGGCGAAGAAGGCCGCCGATCGTTCGTCGAGGTGCGTGTGGACCTGGAGCCTGTCGTCCCGGTGGGCGGCCAGGACCAAGGGTGTCGATCGGCTCCCGGGGGCCAGGGCGACATGTCCGACGCCGCAGCGGGCCAGCTCGTCGACCAGGATCCGGGCCCAGGCGGTGTTCCGGTTGGGGGCGTCCATCAGGGGGCCTCCTCGATCGCCAGGGCGCGCAGGATCGGCTCGAACTTGATCCTGGTCTCCTCCCACTCGCGGTCGGGTCGGGAGCCGTCGACGATGCCGGCCCCGGCGTACAGGTGCCAGGTCCCCTCCTGCAGGACGGCCGACCGGAGGCCGGGTGCGAAGCAGCCGTCGCCGGTGGCGTCGAACCACCCCACGGGGCCGGCGTACCAGCCCCGTTCGAAGGGTTCGTGGTCCTGTAGGAAAGCCTGGGCCTGATCGCGGGGTGTCCCGCAGACAGCCGGCGTGGGATGAAGGTGATCGAGGGCGTCGAGGAGGTGGACGTCGGCGGGGAGCTCTGCCCTGACGTCGGTCTCCAGGTGCTGGATGCGTCGCAGGCGTAGGACGTGGGGCCGCGGGCCGATCTCCACGCGGTCGGTCACTCGGTGCAGACGACGGCGCATGTGGTCGACGACCAGGGCGTGCTCGGCGCGGTCCTTCTTGCTGTCCAACAGCTCTCGTGCCAGCTCGTCATCGTGGTCGGGGTCCTGGCCTCGAGCGATCGAGCCGGCCACGGCCTGGGCGGTGAACCGGCGCCCGCTAGCTTGGGCCACGACCTCGGGCGCTGCACCCAGGAAGACGCTGCCCGGGGTCGGCTCGATGTAGAACCGATGGGTGCCAGGGTTGTCCGATCTCAGCCGAGCCAGCACCGAGATGGGGTCTGGAGGACCCTGGCTGTTGGCCTCCAGCGTCCGGGCGAGGACGACCTTGTCTAGGGCCCCGTCCTCGATGGCGGTCAGGGCGTCGCCGACGGCCGCGTCCCAGGCGGGTCGGCCGTTGGGTTTGTCCAAGGCGGTGGTGGTCTCGGACGGGTCGATGGTGAACGGCTGGCTGAGGGCAGCCTCTGCTTCTCGGAGGGCTTGGCTGGCCGCATCCAGGGCCTCCTGGGAGCTTGCCTCGGGACCGGTGGCAACGGTGGCCGTGAGGGTGGTGCCGGCGGGGCCGTGGGCCAGGGTCAGGGAGGGCAGCAGGAAGAAGGCCGCCGGGAACCCCGACCAGGGCCCCGTGGGCTGGTGGCCGGGGTGGAACGAGAGGCCGCCCAGGAACCGGGGGGTCCGTGGTGGGGCCTGGTCGCCACCGGAGACGTCACCGTCCAGCAGGTCGGCGGCGGCCGCCTGGATGGCGTGGACCCGATCGCGGGCCTTGTCGGGGGCCAGCGCGAGGACCCGATCGGTCCAGGTGACCGGCTCGTCGCTGCTCTGGTGGCCGTTGGTGGTGCTAGGGGTCCTTAGATCGATCCTGGCGGTGGCGCCCAGGGTGGCCGTCCAGGTTTGCTGGGTCTCCCAGAACGTCCTGGGAAGATCGGGTGACCGGCGCAAAAGGGTCTCCGGGTCGAGGGGGTCGACGGCTCTGGTCATGCTGGCCAGCCGGCCGGAGGGGGCTCCGGTCTCGGGGCGGACCAGTCCCATCAGGCGCCGAGGGAACACGTCGGCCCTAAGCCCGGGGGTTAGATGGATGTTTCCCACGGGTAGCAACGTCGGGGGAGTTGTCGGTGGCTGGTCTCTCCTGGCGATGACGGAACTTGGCCCCAGTGGGTGGCAGCTCTTGGGCCAAGCGACCACGGGGTCGCAAACAGGTGGTTGCAGCCTCGCCGCTCTGAAGTACCCCATGTGTCATCACGGTACTGCAGGTCTCCGATCCGGCCGCCGCCTACCGTATAGCGCCAGCGGGCCGCCCCGATCAGAAGCCCCGTTTCCTCCGCCTCCCGGGGCGGCGCCGCCTGGCGTCCACAGGCGGGGGCGCGATCTCCTTGCTCGTTCTCTCCTGATGTGTAGGAGGGGGCAGGCGACGATACGTGGTGGATGGTTGGCTGGATGGCATCCAGCTCGCGGCCGGCCTCCACATGCAGAGCGCTCCGGCTGGTTGCTCAAGATCACGGCACCACCCGTAGGCGTAGCTCGACCTTGACCTCGCTCGCGTAGCCGCTCGGCCAAGCTCTCGGCCCCATGCCGAACAGCCGGCTTCTCCGGCCGGCCGTCCGGCGGGCCTGAAGACCGCTCTATGCCAGCTTGAACAGACCGCTGTGGCTCGCAACCAGCCTCCACTTGCATAGCGCTCCGGCTGGTTGCTCAGTCCAGACGAGCAGGCTCGTCCTCTCGCCAGGCTTCGGCACAGCCAGCAGCCTGGCGATCCAAGCCGACCGCCCCTCTCGCCGGGCCGGGGCGCTCGGCGGACCTAAGCGCGCACTGAGATGTGGGCTTGCGCGCTTAGGGCCAAACGCCCAGCAGCTCGATGCTCTCGGAGACCCGGCCCACGGCCAGGACCAGGGCAGCGGTGCGGTGGTCGATGTCCTTCTCCTCGGCGATCTTGTGGACCTGGTGGAAGGCCGTGGTCATCTTCTCCTCGAGACGGGCGTTGACCTCCTCCTCGCTCCAGGGGTACTCGTTGAACGACTGGAGCCACTCGAAGTAGCTGACCGTGACGCCGCCGGCGTTGGCCAGGATGTCCGGGATGACGAGCACATCCTTGTCGAAGAGGATCTCGTCAGCGTCCGGCGTCGTGGGACCGTTGGCGGCCTCGCAGATGATGTTGGCCCGGATGTCGCCGGCGTTGTCTCCGCGGATCTGATCCTCGAGCGCGGCAGGGATGAGCAGGTCGACGTCGAGGGCGAGCAGCTCGTCGTTGGTGATCTTCTTGGAGTCGTCGAACCCGACGACCGAGCCGGTGTCCTGCTTGTGGGCGAAGGTGTCCTCGTAGCTCAGGCCGGCTTCCTTGTAGATGCCTCCGCTGGAGTCGGAGACCGCCACGACGTTGGCACCCAGGATGTCCTCGGCGAGCTTGTGAGCGAAGCTGCCGGCGTTCCCGTACCCCTGGATGGCAACGGTCGC
>CAZBKU010000189.1:0-5971 GCA_964492585.1 uncultured Thermoplasmatales archaeon
ACCGCCGGATCATCGACGCCACCCACGAACACGCCGCCTGCTTCAAGCCGAACGCCGCATTCTACGAGGACCCCGACGGCTGGCGGTCGCTGGTCGAGACCGTCGCCTACGCCCACGGCAGGGACGTCCCGGTCCTGATCGACGCCAAGCGCGCCGACGTCGGGAACACGGCCCGCAAGTACGCCGAGCTGCTCGACCTCGCGGACGCGATCACCGTCAACCCCTACCTCGGGCGGGACGCGCTCGAACCGTTCCTCCTCCGGGAGGAGGCCGGCGTCTTCGTCCTCTGTCGGACCTCCAACCCCGGCGGCGCGGACCTCCAGAACGCGGAGCTCGCCTCCGGGGAGCTCGTCTACGAGCGCGTCGCCGACCGGGCCGTCGAGTGGAACGAGCGCGGGAACGTCGGACTGGTCGTGGGCGCGACCGCGCCCCACGAGCGTTAGGCGAACCGAGAGCGCGTCCCCCGCCGCCCCGGCCTGTGTGTGCCCCAGGGGCCCGGCGTGGGCGCCGGGGTGGTGGGCGCCGCCGGCCGCGACGCCTCGCTCTGGGTGATCGGGGAGACGGAGGCCTCGTTGAAGCCACACGCGGAGATTTCCGATTCCACGCCGGCCGTGGGCGAGGAGGTCCAGGTGGATCTCTCGGGCACCGACCCCGGCGTCTTCGGAGGGGCTACGCGCTACCGAGCCATCTGGGGCGATGGAGCGCAGACGCCATGGCAGCCCGAGCCCGTGCTCAACCACGCCTACATGGATGGTGGCGATGTGACCGCACGGCTGATCGCCGGTAACGATGCCAACCAGACGGCCAGCACCCTGGTCACGTTCAGCGTGGGCGCCACCGAGCCCAACATGATCGAGACCGCGTTCGCTCGCGAGAACCAGGATTTGACCTTCGGGATCCTGGGCATCCTGGTCGCGCTCACCGGCGGTGTCATCGGCGTCGGTCGTCGCTACCGTAAGCGCTCGCGGCTCCAGGAGGAACTCGAGGCGCTGGAGGCTGGCTTCGAGGAGACCAAGAGCAACCCCGGCGAGTGCGAGGCGTTCCTGGACAACCGCAAGGCCCGGGCTCGCTCGCTGCTCCTCGACGCCGTGCTGACCGAGGAACAGTTCGGCGTGATCGAGAGCCGCGTGGCCGAGCTCCACCGAGAGCTTCGGACCACGGTCCTGGACACCCGGTTCCAGTTCCTGCCCCACGGCATGGTCGGGTCGATCAAGAAGATGCTGGCCGATGGCCGGCTGACCGCCTGGGAGCGCGATGCCTGGGAGGATCTGCTCGACCGGGAGGAGGCGCTCAGCCAGGCCCAGAAGGACCAGGTCCGTTCCCAGTTGGATCGGTGGTTCGGCGACGATGTTGGCCGAGGTGGTCCAGGATAGGGGGACGACCGGGCCCTGGTCACGCCACGGTCGTGTCGGGGGGTGCCTGGAGGATCTCTGCTTCGATGGTCTTCGCGTGGTCCGTATCGAGGTCCAGCTCGGTCCGTAGCCGGTCCAGGGCGCGGCGTTCGTGGTCGCGGAGCTCGCCGTCCCTGGCCAAGGCCTCGACCTGGGCCTGGTAGATGGTTCGTCGACGCTCAGCGAGGTAGCCTGGCGTGGCCTTGACCCCGGGCATCACCTGGTCGGCCAGGCGCTGGGCACCCTGTTCGACCCGTCGGAAGAACAGGCCGATGATCACCGCGGCTCCAAGACCGAACAGCGCGCCCTCCACGTCGAGAAGCGTCTCGATGGCCTCGCTGACCACCAGGAAGACGACACCGAACGCGCCCACGATCGTGGACTTCTCCAGGCCCCATTAGAGTTTCAGATCCAGGTCCACGATGCCGTACCGGGCCACGCCGTAGAGCACCAGGAACACGAACAGGGTCACGAGAAGCGGATGGATGTCGGGGATGCCGCCTTGGCGGTAGGCGGGATAGAGGACCGGCAGCAGGGTCAGCGGCAGCAGATAGAGGGTGACGAACGCCAGCGCGCGATCCTCAGAGGCGGCCCTTCCTTGCAGGACCCGCCTGGTTGCCACCCCGGCCAGGGTGAGCCCGGTGGCCATGGCGGTCAGGATCACCACCCGCCCGGGCCAGGCACCGACATCGCCGAGGAACCCCGCCCAGCCGTGCCGTGGACCCAGGAACATGGGGTAGATGTGCCAGACAAGCCCGTCCAGGAGGGCAAGGAAGATGAACGGGATCAGCCCCCAGGTGAGCTGGGCGCGCTGCGCGCCGGGAGGGCTTGCAAGCCACCGGCGGCCCAGCAGCCCGACCACGACGAGGAGCGCCGTCCAGAACGCTGGATCCAAGAAGGTCCAATAGGAGCTGGAGGGCCCGTCCAGCGTCAGGACCCAGGTCCGGTTGGCGACCAGGTAGACCGACAACCCGACCGCGAGGAGCCCGGTGGCCACCAGGCCCAGCTTGTGCGGTCGGTCCAACACGATGTCAGGGTGGACGATGCCGAAGGCCGCGATGGCCGCGGCCATGGCCACGTAGATGACCTGGGCCACGAGGAACGGCAGCCAGGCACCCCCAGCGTTACCGGTCTCCACCATAGCCATACCCGTGCCGAAGGTGAGCCAGAAGAGACCGAACAGACCGACGGCCAGGCCAAGGAAGAGGCCCTGGCGCGTCTTGCGTGTCACCCACAGGAAGGCCAGGCCCAGGATCGGCATGATCAGGCTGGCCACCATGAGCGCGACCTGGGTCGGATGGATCCCGTGGGTCACCCAGGTCTACCTCCCTCGCCTGGCCTCTTTGGCCCCCATCGCACAGGGTACTGAACGGTCGTTGCATAAGCGTACCGGGCCCATCGGGGCGGTGCTGGATAGCGATCTGAACCCAGTTGGATCGGTGGTTCGGCGACGATGCCGGCCTCGCAGACGCCGGCAGCGAAGACCCTCCATCTGGGTAGCGCAGGCGAGGTCCTGGGCTGGTGGAACGAGGTCGGCGAGGTCCTGACCACCGTCGGGACCCTTGGCTGTCTGCTGGTCGCCTGGACTGCCTTGGCCACCGGTTCAACCGAAGAGCAGGTCGACAGGTCCATCAGGTCGTCGTCGACAACGGCGCCAAGCTCGACAAGCTGGATGAGCTGGACACCCATCGACGGCATCCAACTTGAGCTGGACCGATAGACCGGTATGCTCGGCGAGCAGCTTCCCATCCGCACCGAGCTTCGCGATCGCGCCTGATCCTCGTTCCAGGGGGAGCGGCTGGCGATGGTTGAAGAACCCCCCATCCCATGCCGCTGTTGTAGCAGGGATCCCGGGAGGTCCCGCGGGCGAGGAGGATCCATCCATGTCTATGCGTATCTTGTTCCCGACGGACGGTAGCACGGCGACCGAGGAGGCCTTCGAGCGGCTGCTCGGTCTGTTCGACGGCATGACCGATGGCGTGGCCATCACGGTCTTCAACGTGACCGACCAAGGGTTCGAGGGGGCCGATCCAGAGTACCTGGAGGAGACCTACGAGGGCGACGAGCGCGACGAGGTGTTCCCCAGCGAGAGCGCCAGCCGGCGGGCGGTCGACCGGTGCGTCGAGATCGCCGAGAAGCAGGGCGTGGAGGTCGGCACCAAGATCGTCAAGGGCCTCTACAAGGAGGAGATCCTGGCCGAGGCCGAGCACCACGACGTGCTGGCCATGCACGAGATGCGCCAGTCGAACTGGAAGGACCGGCTGACCGGGTCCTCCACCGAGAAGCTGACCCGCAACGCGCCCTGCTCGGTGCTGTTGGTCCAGACCGACGAGATAGAGTAGGCCCGGCTCGGGCCGGTTTCTCGCCCGGCGGGCGACCAACCTTCACCGGAACACAGGCGCCGGTCGGGATGCTGACGGCGTCTGTTCCGTCCTCCGAGAGCACGTGCCGTCGTCCCCGCGATGCCGAGCAATCAGGGGTCTGCCCGTGCGGATCCCTTCGCCGGACCCGGTCGATACGGTACCCCATCGGGGAGGAAGGTCTGCGGGCAGGGACCGCCTGTGCCCGGCCTCGCCGGGCACGTGAGGCATGGGCAGCGGTCAGGCCCTGTTTCTTCTTTCGTGGACGTTTTTCTTTCCAGGGCCTGACCGGCGTCGATGCCTCAAGAAAGAAAAAGGTCCGCCGAAAGGACCAAACCATGGCCGCGGGCTCCAGGTCCGATGTCCGATCGAGAGATCCGCGAGCCCGACGTGTTGGCGGCCCCGCGCGCCCGGAAACAGATCATCCAGGTCGCAGAGGCCAACGACGCCGAGCGTGTCTTCGTCGTCGCCAGCCGAAGCGTGGCCACCAAGACGCCGATCGTCAAGGACGTCGAGGATGCCCTGGATGACCTCCACACCGGCACCCACATCGGCATCGGGCAGCACGCCCCGGAGGAGAACATCGACGCCGCCTTCGAGCACGCGGCCAAGGCCGACGTCGACATGGTCGTCTCCATCGGCGGCGGCTCGGTCATCGATGCCACCAAGTTCGTCCAGTGGCGCCTGGCCGACGAGGGTGAAGAACCCTTGCTTCCCCACGCGGCGATCCCGACCACGCTCTCCGGGGCCGAGTTCACGCTCCTGGCCGGGTTGACCACCGAGGGCAGCGAGGACAAGCGGGTCAAGACCGGCATGGCCGACCCGCGGATCATCCCCACCGCGGCCCTGCTGGACCCGCAGGCCTGCAGCTACACGCCCCGGTGGCTGTGGGCGGCCACAGGCATCCGGGCCGTCGACCACGCCTGCGAGGGCATCACCAGCGCCAAGGCCACCGACAAGAGCGACGAGCGGTGCATCCGGGCCCTGGAGCTCTTCAAGGAGCACCTGCCGGCTGCCGTCGAGGACCCCGAGGACCAGGATGCCCACACGGGCTGCCTGGAGGCCAGCCGCGAGGCCAGCGCCGGGATCAACTACGCCGGCAGCGGGGCCGGGCTCTCCCACAAGCTGGGCAAGGCCCTGGGATCGACCTGGGAGGTCCCCCACGGGGTCACCAGCGCGCTGACCCTGCCGCCGGTGATGGCCTTCGAGGCCGACCGTCAACCCGAGCGCACCCAGCTCATCGCCGACGCTTTGGAGGCGGAGACCGCCGAGCAGGGTGTCCTCGAGCTCATCGGGGCCGTCGACATCGAGCGCGAACCCCTGGGGGAGTACGAGATCACCGAGACCGACGTCCCCTGGATCGTCGAGTACGCCATCGGCAAACGCGACAGCAAGGTCGAGAAGCTGGTCCTGGACCTCTTCTGAACCGCTGGTCGGCCGGGGCCGGCTCGGCGATCGGCCCGCCTGGGCTCTCAGCCGTACCGCTTGTCGGCACCCAAGGGGATCGTCTGGCTACCGTCGTGCAGATGGTAGCCATCCATGGCGTCCACATCGCAGACCACCGGCCAGCGGGCCTCGACGGCCGCCCGGGCATGGTCGTCGGACAGCGCCGTGGTCGTGCAGTCGTCGGTGACCTCCGGCGGGGTGCCGTGGGTCCGGGCCATGCAGGTCTCTTCCCGGACCTTCCCATCGTAACCCAGGGGGTAACCGACCTGGGCGACGTGGAACGCCTGGCACTCGCCGGGGTGGTCCCAGTAGGGGTGAGCCTCGGTGAACCAAGGGGCTCGCTCGTGGAAGAACACGTCCAACGTCACCGCGTCGTGGTCGTGGGGTGGGCCCGAGGAGCAGGCCTGGCCGGCCTGGACCGAGGCCCCGTTGGTCGTCCCTGGCGTGGCCGCCTTGAACACCCAGGCCCGGCTGTTGTCCGGGACCTGCTGCCAGGACCGACCGTCGTCCTCGTGATCGGCCCGTGGCTCGCGGGTCACGTCCATCAACCGCCCCCGCTGATCCTCCAGGCTGACCGTGGTCTCGCCGTTCGGGATCCACTCGACCGGGATGTCGACGATCTTGTACCCCGGCCCTGGGATCACGCCGTCCAGGGTCACGTGGCCGCCGGTCTGGAGGGGGCCGTGGGCTTCCACCCTCCAGCCGGTCACGTTGATCGGTCGGTCGGGGTGCGGGTTGTACAGCTCGACGAACTCCTGGCCGCCATCCGGACCT
>CAZBKU010000190.1:0-5934 GCA_964492585.1 uncultured Thermoplasmatales archaeon
GGCTACATCGCCGGACGCTCGGCCCCCACCGGCAAGCAGATGGGCCACGCTGGGGCCATCGTCTCCCGGGGAAAGGGGACGGCCGAGTCCAAGATCGAGGCGTTCAGGAAGGCGGGCGTCGAGGTCGCAGACTTCCCAGGCGACATCGCCGAGTTGATCGCAGCGAGGACGTAGGACCGACTCGGCGAGAGTACGAACGCGGATCACCGCGCCGTGCGTTCGTGCGGATCGCGGAGCTCATCGCGAAGCGGACATAGAGAGTCCGCGACGGTCCAACCGCCTTGCGGAAAGCCCGGATCTCTGATCCGGGCGAATCTGGACATCGGCCAGGGGAGCCTAAGGCGGGCCGATGTCCAAAGGGAAGGCCGGCGTAGAGGTGGCCGACTTCCCAGGCGACATCGCCGGGTTGATCGCGGCGAGGACGTAGGATCAACTCGGCCACCGCCCGAACCTCGCCGGCCGCGTCGTGGTTCGGGCACATCGCGCAGCTGATCGCGAAACGGTATGGATGAGGTCCTACGAGCCGACGGATCCGCGTCGCTGAAGCAGGTGCGTCCGCATCTCCCCGGCCGGAACCTTGGACGGGGATCACCTCAGGTGGGCGTCGGGCCCGTGCGCCACGCGCGCAGGGTCGCATCGCCCACGATCACGAGCATGGCGATCAGGGGTACCCAGAGCATGCCGACGGCTGCCAGGTCGTCGGCACCCGGGAAGGCGGCTGACCTCACGAGCCCACCGACGAAGAGGGAGAAGATCGCTGAGAGGCTGGCGACGATCACCGCGCCCTCGAGGAGGGTTGGACCCCAGGAGGAGCCGCAACGGTGGGCGACCCTGCCGACCACGGCGACGAGCAGGCCGGCCAGGGCCAGGCCACCGGCGATGGTGCCGACCAGGACCGCACCCATGAAGAGGGAGCCTCCCGATGCGGCCTCCACCAGGAGCGCTGAGAGCAGGCTGACGATGGCAAGGACCACGATGAGCTGGGTCGCAAGGCCCAGCTGGTCCCACCACCTCGCCTCGTCCCGGCCGAGCCCAGGTTCCATCAACGCCCACCCCAACGGCAGGGCCACGACAGCCAGACCTCCGCCCACGCCTTGGGCCAGACGGCCGGTGGACTCGTGGATCAGGGCGCCGAACAAGACCACCAGCCCGACAAGGCCGATGAGCACCAGGGTCAGCCCCCACCTCGCTTGCCGGCCATCCATGCCGGGGCAGGGGTCGGTGACCTCTTGGTGCTTGCCCCGGCCGGCGAACAACAACCTTTCGTACCATCCGGGCTTGTCGGCTCCAAGAGGCAACGGGCGTGGCAGGGCCGTTCAAGAAGGTCGAGGACGAGTCGTTCTGGCGACGCATCGCGATCGCCACTTGGAGACACCCCAGGAACCCCCAGATCTACGCCGCCCTCGAGATCGACGCGACAGCCGTCGAGACGGTCCTCGAGGAGGCAATGGGTTCCGAGGGGCCCAAGATCACGCCCACAGCCCTGGTGGGCAAGGGTATCGGCGAAGCGATCTCAGCCTACCCCGAGATCAACGGCATCATCGTCCGGGGCAGGGTCCAGCAGCGCGAGACCGTGGACGTCTGGTTCAACGTGGCCTTCGACGAGGGCGATCTCTTCGGTGCCAAGGTCGAGGACGTCGAGGCCAAATCGGCCGGCGACATCGCCCAGGAGCTCACCGACACCGCCGAGAAGATCCGCACCAAGCGAAGTGAGCGCATGGACGATTACAAGCGGATCACGCACACGGCCCCCTCCTGGCTTCTCAGACCGGTGCTCTGGCTCGTCGACGTCCTCAACTTCCGGCTCAAGATCCCGCTGACCTGGTTCGGGGTCGAACGCGACCCCTTCGGGACGGTCATGGTGACCAACGTGGCCACCTTCGACGTCGACCAGACCGTCTTCGCGCCGATCCCGCCGTTGATGCGGATGCCGGCGGTCATCGTCCTGGGCAAGATCCACCAGAAACCCGTGGTCGAGGACGGCGAGATCGTGGCCAAACCCATCCTGCCTCTGTACGTGACCGTGGACCACCGTTACCTCGACGGGTTCCACGCGGTCAAGATGCTCAGGACCTTCGAGGACTTCTTGACCGACGAGGAGGCGCTCCGGGCGGCGCTGGCACGGCGTGAACCGACCTGATCGACGGGAACCTCGGCTGGCCTGAGCCAACCAGGCTCCGCCGCCAGGACCTTTCTCCTCCGCAGCGGAGTAAACGCGTGGAACCGTTTATGTGGACGCCGACCGTGTGCTGCTATGCCGATGGCCTTCGAGTTCGAGTTCTCGGACGAGCACAAGCTCTTCCAACGGACCCTTCGGGAGTTCGTGGAGGAGGAGATCGCTCCGCTCGTCGAGCCGGAGTTCTACGAGACCGAGGAGTTCCCCTGGGAGATCGTCAAGAAGATGCAACGCCAGGGCCTGTTCGGGGTCCCCATCCCGACCGAGTACGGCGGTGCCGATCTCGGCGAGATCGGGTACGGCATCCTCTTGGAGGAGATCAGCCGGGTCGACTCGGGGCTGGGCACGATCGTGGGGGCCCACACGGGCATCTGCCTGGCACCGATCTACCTCTTCGGTACCGAGGAGCAACGCGAACAGTACCTGCCTCCGCTCTGCCGAGGCGAGGAGATCGGGGCCTTCGCTCTGACCGAACCGCAGGCCGGCAGCGACGCGGCCAACATCAAGACCACCGCCGAGCGCGACGGCGACGAGTACGTGCTCAACGGCACCAAGATCTACGTCTCCAACGGCGACGTGGCCGACGTTGTCATGGTCAGCGCCGTCACCGACCCGAGCCTGGGAGCCCGAGGGGGGGTCACCGCGTTCATCGTCGAGTCCGACGCCGACGGGTTCCACGTCAGCGGCAAAGAGGACAAGATGGGCATCCGACGGTCCACGACCGCCCAGCTCGACTTCGACGACTGCCGGGTCCCGGCCGAGAACGTGCTCGGCAACGTCGGCGAGGGGTTCATCGTGGCCTTGACCGCCCTGGACGGAGGCCGGGCGACCCTGGCCGCCGGGGCCCTGGGTGGCGCCCAGGAGTCCCTGAACCGGGCCCTGGAGTACGCCAAAGCCCGCGAACAGTTCGGCAAACCCATCGCCCACCACCAGGACGTCCAGTTCAAGATGGCCGACATGAGCACCGAGATCACCACCGCCCGGTACGCGACCTACCACTGCCTCGAGTACGTCGAGGACTACTACCAGCAGGTCGCCGCCGGTGAGTCTGTTTCCAAGGCCTTCCGGGAGAAGGTGTCCCGGCGCTCGGCCCAGGTCAAGGTCGCCGCCAGCGAGATCGCTGCCCGCTGCGCGGATATGGCCTGCGACATCATGGGGGCCCGGGGACTGGTCGAAGGGTACGGGCTCGAGAAGGGCCTGCGCGATGCACCGATCGCCGAGATCTACGAGGGGACCAACGAGATCCAACGTCTCGTCATCGGCCGGGAGCTCGTCCAACGGGGGTACTACGAATGGTGAAGATCGCCGTGGCCGTCAAACACGTGCCCGAACAGGGCAAGGTCCGGGTCTCCAAACGCACCGGCAAGGTCGTCTACGACCTCGAGGAGGGCCGGATGAACCCCCTGGGCAAGAAGGCCCTGGAGGCCGCCCTGAAGCTCAAGACCCAGGACCCCAACAGCGAGGTCCTGGCCATCAGCATCGGTCCCGAGGAGGCCGAACCCACCCTGCGCGAGGCCCTGGCCATGGGCGCCGACCAGGCCATCCTGGTCACCGACCCGCTGGTCGTCGAGAGCGACAGCATGGGCATCGCCCGGACACTGGCCTCCACGATCCGGGCCGTCGGTGACGTCGATGTCGTCATGGCCGGCGCCCGCACCACCGACCGCTACGCCGGTCACGTCGGCCCGGCTACCGCCGCCCTGCTCGGCTGGAACATCGCCACCCATGGGCAGAAGGTCGACTACGAGGACGGCCAGGTCCGGTTCGAGAAGCTGCTCGCCGACGGCCGGGTGGCCACGCTCCGCGTGGACCTACCCTGCCTCCTCTCCATCAGCGAGGCCGCCCCCAAGGCCCGCCACGCCACCAGCTGGGGCGTCCACGCAGCTTACACCACCGGGACCTACGAGGCCTGGACCCTGGACGACCTGGACCTGGGTGAGGACCAGGTCGGGCCCGGGGCCACCGTCTCCAGCATCCAGAAGGTCGACAACGTACCGGACAGGGAACGCGACACCGAGGTCTTCGAGGACCAACCCGAGGAGATGGCAGAGAGCCTGATCCGTCGCCTCGCCAGCAGGGGGCTGTTGAGATGACCGAGGAAGAGTGGCGCGGCATCATGGTCGTTGGAGAGCTCCGGGACGGCCGGCTACGCCGCCCGACCTTGGAGCTGCTCAACAAGGCCCGCCAGCTCACCGATCAGCTCGGCGGCCGGCTGACCTGCGTGCTCATCGGGGAGGGTGCCGAGGAGCAGGCCGAACCGGCCATCCACCACGGCGCCGACCAGGTCCTCTACGCTGAGGTCGAGCACGACGGGTTCCAGGCCGCCCCCCTGGTCGAGCCCCTGACCCGCCTGATCCAGGACAAGCGGCCCGAGATCCTGCTGGTCTCGGCCACCGACATGGGCCGGGATCTGGCCCCGATGCTTGGCGCCCGGCTCGAGACCGGGGTGGCCAACGAGTGCGTCGACCTCGAGCTGGATGTCAGCCAACGCCTCCTCCAGGCCAAGCGTCACACCTTCGGGGATCAGCTCGTCGAGACCCAGGTCACGCAGAACGCCCGGCCGCAGATCGCTTCCTTGCGTCCCGGCGCGGCCCGCGAGGGCTTCGCCGACGACCACCGGTTCGGCGACACCGAGGAGATCGACATCGCCCTTGGGGACAGCCCCACCGTGGAAGGGATCGAACCCGGCCAGCTGCCCGGCCTGGACCGAGCCGAGGTCGTCATCGTCGGCGGCCGGGGTGTCAGCGACGAGGACTGGACCACGCTTGAGACCTTGGCCGAGGCGTTGGGGGGTGCTGTCGGTGCCACCCGTGGCGCTGTCCACGGTGAACGCGCAACGCCAGACAAGGAGGTCAGCGGGACCGGCAACCGGATCAAGCCGCGCCTGTACCTCGGCTTCGGGGTCGAAGGTAGCTTCGACCACCAGCTGGCGATCCAGGACGCCGAGTGGGTCGTGGCCATCAACCGGGACGACGAGGCACCGCTGATCAAGCGAGCCGACTGGGCCCTGATCGGCGATGCCGCGTCGGTGGCAAGCGCGCTGGGCGGGAAGCTCCAGGAGCGAAGGGACTGAGGGCGCGGCCTCCGCTAGCCTCGACGACCACGCACCTCGTGTCCCCGTTGGAACGGTGCATGCTAGGGTCCCTGGTGCTGGCCTAGGTCTTACAAGCGTGGGCTGGACCAGGGAGGCTGCTGCCGGGAGCGACCATGGACGTCAACGCCGACCAACCGTCGACCTCGACCGAGGAAGGGATCACCGCGGTCTTGATCCTGGGCGGCATCGGCGCCATCCGGGCCGAAGGGTGGGCTGGGACCGCGGTCCTGGGTGCCGGTGCGATGCTGGCGCTGATCCTCCTTGGGATCGCCATGTGCGAGAGCGGAGCCCGATCGGGGTCACTCGACGCCGATCGTCCAGATCTCGTCGCCGACGAAGTGCAGGGTCTCGATGGCCTTGCCGCTGTCGGCCCCGGCCATCTCTTCCCCTGAGATCATGGCTTTACCGAGCGCCAAGGGCATCTCGTGCTCTTCGTCGCGGACCCACACGAGGTCGCCCGTCTCGATGCCGGGATCGGCCTCGGTGATGCCCGGGCTCATGACGTCGGCACCGTTGCGAAGGTGCGGGACGGCCCCCATATCCACGGTCACCCAGTAGCCCTCGGGTGTGTTGGCCAAGAGCGCGCGTAGCGTGGGCATGGGTCGGTCCAGGCCGTGGCCCTCGACGAGGACGAACACCTTGCCGCCGGCCAGGGCCACCTCGT
>CAZBKU010000191.1:0-5883 GCA_964492585.1 uncultured Thermoplasmatales archaeon
TCCCGCCACTGGGTCATGTTCCGAGGGCCGTCGAACGGTTCCACGGCGACAGGACCCTCGGCCTGGGTGATCGCCTCGAGCGTGAGATCGACGAGGTCCTGGCCGACCGGGCTTGAGACCGGGACGGGGTAACCGACCGAGTTCTTGTCCACCTGTGCCTCGATGTGGAGCGTGACCACGTCGCCGGTCGCCGGCATCTGCGTGCTCGACAGGCAGCCTGCCAGGGGAAGCGTCAGGGCCAGGACCGCAAGGACGATCGAGGAGGACCGGGGGGCAGGCATGCGTGGTTCTCATCCTGCCAGCACGGGCTTGGCTCTCCCCTTGTCACACTCGGTGGTGACGCCAGGTGCCAAGATCTCCGTGCAGCTTGCTCGGACGGACCCCAGGAGGACGACGGGGACGCTGCGGGATCTGCATCAGAACGTGGATGGGATGATCGAGATGGAGGCGGTAGGGGAGGCCGATATCGTCTGGCTGGAACGGCGGTGCGGCTGTTGTTCGCTGGTCTTGCCGAGGTTGGGGCCGCGCCTGAAGGAGGATGGCATCCGCCAGCACGCACCGGTCAGCCCCCGCCGCGCATAACTCCTGCGGCTGCGCAACCATCCATATGCGTCCCCTTCCGCGCTCACAGGGTGATGAGATGGAAAGGTATCCCTCCATGCCACTCACCCTACCCTCTCATCGAACCGACAGAACCCCGAGACGGGCCCGACGAGTTAAGGAGACGAGGCTTCCGTGGGTTTACTCCCCACGCACGGTGAACGCATCGAAGCTGATCCACCCGTCGCCGAGGTCCAGCTGGGCCTCGACCCGATGCTCACCGGTGGAGAAGATATGGGTGGCTTCCATCGCCAAGCCAGCAGGTCCGACCAGGAACGGGGGGTCGTTCTCGACCTCCGGGAACGCCGGTTCCTCGGCCACGAGGGTCCCTGCTTCACAGCCCACCGGTTGCCCGTCGACCAGGAACCGGCAGGGGACCTCGGTGGTCAGGTTCGTGTTGGCCGGATCCCCGGAAATCAGCGCCCGCTCAGAGAGCGTGACCTGCTCGCCGGCTGGTACGGTCCACTGGACGCCGCTGACCAGTTGACCATCGACGCCGCCGGTGTAGACGTGCGGTTGGACGCTCATCTTGGGCAGGTCGGTGCCCAGGCCCGAGCCGCCGAGCACACGGCTGTCCTGGAGGGCGTCGGTGGCGTTGACCAGGCCGTGTCCGGCGGTGGTGGACAAGAGCGTGGTCGGGTTGTCGGGGTCCTCGATGTCGAAGGTGGCGCTGTCGAACTGCCAGGCGGTGTCCTCCAGGATGTCCTCGACCTGGGCCGGGGTGAGGGCCGGGTTGGCCTGCAGCATGAGCGCGATCACACCGGAGACCGCCGGAGCGGCCATGCTGGTCCCGGAGACGCCCACATAGTAGGGCGAGTGATCCAGGGTGCTGACCGAACAGCACAGGAACCGGCCGTCACCGCTCAATGGATGGCCCAAGGCGGTCGTGGCGGGGCCCGTGCTGGCGCGGGCTGAGACGATGCCGGTCCCGGGAGCGGCCACATCGGGGCAGGCGCTCTTGTTCTCCTCGTCCTCGAGGCATCTCGAGCTGCTGGTGGCGATGGTGCCTTGGACGCTGGCGTTGTCGGCGTCGTCGTAGTTGGCCACGCTGATCACGCCCGGGGTCGGGTTGCGGGCGTACGTGTTGACCGTGTTGTCCTCACCGCTGCCGTCGTTGCCAGCCGACCAGACGACCACCAGGCCAGCCCCGACCATCGCATCGGTGGCGATGTTGACCGGGTTCTCGTCATCGAAAGCACCGGCGCCGCCCCAGCTGTTCTGGACGACACGGATCGGTGGGTCGACGTCGTCGTGGATGCAGAGGACGTGGTCGAAGGCGGCCAGGGCCTCGTTGATCAGGATGGAGATGCCGTGGCCAACGCCGAACCCGTAGATGCCGGTACCCGGCGCGACACCTTGGAACCGGCCATCGCTGGCCTGGCCGTCGCCGGCGACGATGCCGGCCACGTGGGTCCCGTGCCCGCTGTCGATGTCGGTGTTCGCCATCTGGGTCCAAGCCTGATCGTGGCAGGACCCGTCAGCGGTCCCGTTGAGGACGGCGTGTGCGAAGTGGTTCCCAGCGCACTTGTCGTGACCGGTGGTCGTCTCGATCACCAAAGGGGTGGTGCAGGCGTAACGGAGGTTCTGCGCGGTGTTGGACGCCAGGTCCGGATGCTCGGCGTCGACCCCGGAGTCGACCACGGCAACGCCGACACCGGTCCCGTCGAGGCGTTGGCCGTCGACGGTGACGGGCGTGCTCGTGCTCATCTGGTCCCAGAGCTGGCGGGCTTCGATGGCTCGGGTGGCCGTGTCCAGGTGCACATCGACGGCCTCGTTCTCGTAGATGCCGGCCACACCTTGCAGGTGACTGGCGTCCATCATCGCCTGGCCGGTCCCGACGACGTGGACGGTCCTGAAGGAGAGGTAGACCTCCCGGACATCCAGGCCTACACCGGTCAAGCGCCGGAGGTCCTCCTCGACCGGGGTCCCCTCGAAGACGACAAGCGCGTCGGCCACGGCGTCCGGTCGGTCCCGGAGCTCCTCGAGGAACCCGGTCTCGATGACGTCCCCCGGGACTGAGCTTCCAGGCCCTTGGATCGGTGTCGATATCGCGCCGACCAAGGGCGCTGCAAGGACGAGCGAGAGCAGGACGGCGATGGATCGTCGTGGCGGATGGAACATGGTTGTTGTCTCCTCGGCCAGCCACGAGTCGGGCTGTGGGCTAGATAAGATTTCACACGCGGTATATAGGCGTTGACCTGCCACCGGCAGGGCCACCCCGGTCTTGGAGAGGCTCAGTAGGCCCCCTCACCCCCGACCCGCTTGCCAAGCACCCGGTAGCTCCAGGCCTGGTAGGTCAGGATGATCGGAAGGAGCACGGCGACGACGCCCAGCATGAGCCAGAGGGTGGGGCCTGTGGCGGCGACCTCGCTCACGGTCCGGGTGGCCCCAGGCACGGTCGAGATGATAGCTCGCGGATAGAGGCCCCAGAGCAGGGTGGCGGCACCGAGCAGGATGGTCAGGCCTCCCATGACGAAGGCCCATCCGGACTTGCCCCGGGTCAGCAGGGGGCGGATGGCCACCAGGCTCATGCCGGCGGCCAGCGGCAAGGGGCCAGGCAGCAGGCCGGCCTGATCGAACAACGGCGTGGCCAAATAGGTGGCCACGACCAGGGCCAGCGCGGCAGCGGTGGCGACCGCGCCGATCCAGAGGGCCGTCCGGTGGGCGCGGTGGCTGAGGGGCTCCTTGGTGGTGAGCTGGATGAGGTTGGCGCCGTGGAGGGTGAACAGGCTGGCGGTGGTCAGGCCGCCGAGCAGGGCGTAGGGGGTGACCAGGGTGAGCAGGCCGCCTTGGTAGGTGCCCTCCTGATCGATGGGCAGGCCTTGGGCCAGGTTGGCCAGGACCAGGCCCCACAGGAAGGCAGCGGCCAGGCTGGTGGTGGCCAGGGTGGTGGTCCAGGCTCGGTGCCATCCGGGGCCGTCGAGCTCGCCCCGGAACTCGAAGGCCACGCCTCGCAGGATCAGGACCAGGAGCAGCAAGAGGAACAGGGGGTACAGCGCGCTAAGCAGCGTGGCGTACATGCCGGGCAGGGCAGCGAACATGAGGGCAGCCGCAGCGATCAGCCAGACCTCGTTGGCATCCCAGAACGGGGCCACGATCCCGATGACCTCATCCTGTTCCTCGCGTGTCTTGCCGATCAAAGGGGCCAGGGCGGCCACCCCGTAGTCGAACCCCTCGAGGACCAGGTAGGCGGCCAGGAACAGGCCCAGGACGCCCAGCCAGATCGCCTCGATCATCGGTCGCCGCCTCCAGGTAACAAGGCCTTGACGTCGTTGCTGACGTCCCCGTCCTCATCGCCGTCCCCAGGGCCCCTGGCCACGGCCCGGGCGATCAGCGCGATGTCCAGGGCGGTGAGCACCATGTAAACCAGGGTCAGGGCGATCACGGAGAAGAGCAGCATGCCGGCGCTCACGCCGGGCGAGCTGGCCTCGCTGGTGCGCATCACGCCCTGGATGATCCAGGGTTGGCGGCCGACCTCGGCGACGATCCAGCCGGCCGTGTTGGCGATGAAGGGGGCTGGGATCAAGAGCAGGCTGGCCTTGAGGAACCGGGGGCTGTCCAGCAGGTTCCCCTGGTACCAGAGCCAGCCGCCGATCAGCGTGAAGAGGATGAACAGGAGGCCAAGGCCCACCATGAGCCTGAAGCTCCAGTAGACCATCTCGACCGGTGGCGTGTGGTCGGCGTCCCCGTAGGTCGCGTCGTACTCGGCCTCTAACTCCTGGATACCCTTGACCTCGCCTGAGGGCTGGTTGTAAGCCAGGATGCTGAGCACGTAGGGGATCTCGACCTCCATCGGGTTCTCCTGGGCCTCTTCGTCGATGATGGCGAACAGGGAGAAGCTGGCCGGGTCCTCGCTGGTCCACAGGGCCTCCACAGCGGCGATCTTCATGGGCTGCACCTGGGCCTTGTACTGGGCCTGCTCGTGGCCGAGCACGGCGACCATCGGGCTGGCGACCAACCCGACGGCCAGGGCGATCTTGAACGATGTCGCCATGACCTCGGTGTGCTGGTCGCGTAAGAGATGCCAGGCACTGGCACCCATGACCACGAAGGAGCCGGTGACCAGGGTGGCCATGGCCGTGTGCGGCAGCTGGCGCCAAAGGTGTGGGTTGGTGAACAGGCCCAGGAGGCTGGTGAGTTGGACCTTCCCGCCTGAGACGACGAACGCGACCGGGTGGTGCATCCAGGAGTTGGCGGCCAGGACCCAGAGGGCCGACAGGTAGGCACCCAGGACCACACCCCAGATGGCTGCCAGCCTTGTCCGTGGGGTGATCCGGTCGTGGCCGAAGTACCAGATCGCCAGGGAGATCGCCTCGATGAAGAAGGCGGCCAGGGCCTCGATGGCCAGGGGGACGCCGACGACCTCGGCGGCCATCTCGGAGAACCGCGACCACGCCATGCCGAACTGGAACTGGAGGACCAGGCCTGTGACCACGCCGAGCACGACGTTGATGAGCAGGATGTGGCCCCAGAAGCGAGCCGTTCGCCGGAAGAGCGGCTTGTCTCGCGTGACCGCCACGGTCTCCATGACGGCGATCAGGACGACCAGCCCCATGGTGAGGGCCACGAAGAGGAAGTGGAAGCTCGCGACGAGACCGAACTGGAGACGGGCTAGGGAGGTCGGGTCGAACAGAGGTCACCCTCCCCCCATCGACGTTGTTCGACGGCCGTGAGAGAACGTTGAACCCCGGCGCCTCGGCACCAGGGAACGATGCGGGCTGCCTGGCTCCTGTTGATCGCCGTCACCATGCTCTCGATGCCCCCCGCGGGGGCGGCCCAGGACGGATCGTCGACGGTGGACGTCCACGTCCTCGCCCAGGAGGGTGAGACCTGCGGGGACGAGGGGAGGCTGTGCTTCGTCTTCGAAGAGGCCCCCTCGGCGATCCCGGAGGACGCTCAGGTGAACCTCACGTTGGAGAACCGGGGGGACCGAACCCATGATCTCCACGTCACCCGGTCGGCCAACGCCGACGGGGACCACCAAGACACCCGGGCCGAGGATGCGATCGGATCGGACGAGGAGGTCGCCCCCAACCAGACAGCCTGGATCCGGTTCTCGGTGCCCGACGCCGAGGTCCTGTACCTTTGGTGCGACGTCGAGGGACACGAAGGTCAGGGGATGTGGGTCCAGGTGCCTATCGAGAGAGGATCGAAGCAGGCCCCGGGTCCCGAGCAGGGAGGTGAGCGGGTGCCAGGGACCGGCGTGCTCGGGACCACAGGGGTGCTCCTGGTCAGCGCGATGGTCGCTGGAAGGGGGTGTCGCGGGCCCGGAGAGGAGGCAGG
>CAZBKU010000192.1:0-5883 GCA_964492585.1 uncultured Thermoplasmatales archaeon
GGATCGATGACACCCGGGGCGTGCTGGTCACCGACAGCGCCAAGCGCCTGATCGACGCGCTCGACGGCGCACGGCCGACCCGGTGGTGGGAGAAGCTCGAGCTGTCGGGCGAGTAGGCCCTGCGGCCGAAGGGCGGTTTCAACGGGGCCGGCATAAAGCTCAAACCCGCCGGGATCTCATACCCTCTCGATGGCTTGGGACCGTCGCACGGCCTGGGTCATGCTGGTCTTGGCCGGGCTGCTGTTGGCAGGATGTCTAGGTGGAGGAGAGGATTCTGACGATGGGGGGAGCCCGGGAGCACCGGATGACGGGTCACCAGAGACCCCGGAGGAGATCCAACCCCGCATCAGGGCTACGTCGAGCATCGAGGTCTCAGTCCTCGGTCTCTCGGTCTTCAGCAACCTCGACCGCCAAGCCGTCGAGGACGCGGTCCCCGAGCCCTTCGAGCCCGTCCCCTGCTTCAGCGGCTCGAACCAGACCCTCGACGGTGCCTTGATCATCACCGAGGAGACCCATCCCGACCTGGCCGCCGACGGGGACGAGCCTGCCCGCCTGGTGTCCCTGCTGACCTGCGCCGAGCGGCCGGAGGCCCTGTCCCAACCCGAGGCCAACGAACCGCCGTGGTTCGAGCTGGCCGGCTGGATTGATGGGGAGGCCTACCGCGCCTGGCTGGGCGAGGCCACCGACGGGCCCCCGCCGGCAGCCTCCATCGACATCCAGGATCAGGACGCCGGGTTCACCTTCGAGGCCACCGACCCCGACGGGACCCTCCTGGCTCGGGGGGCCTTCGCGACCCCCGGCGTGGGTCTCCCGGACAACCCGCTGGAGGGCAACTGCACCCCCTCCCGGCAGGTCGGCCGGGTCGTCGAGGTCGGCACCAACGGGACCATCACCTCGCTGGACTGGGTCAAGCAAGAGGCCCTGTGCCTGGCAGAGGCCACCGTGACCTGGGACCCGGGAAGCCCGCTGGCCACCTACCTGGGCCCGACCCAGCCCGACCTGGCCTCCTACGAGAGCGTGGTCGAGGAGGGCACCTACACCTGGCGGGTCCTGGGAGGGACCTGATCAGCCCGTCCGGATCGCCCAGATGCCCGTGGCCCGGGCCACCAGCTCGCCGTCCTCGTCGAGGATCTTGCCGATGGCGTAGGCGGTCAACCCGCCCCGCCGATCGAGTTCACCCACGGCCCGCAGCGTGCCCTGGGCCGGCCGGATGAACTCGGTGTTCAGCTGCATGGTCGCGCACCACTCGTCCTCCTCCAGGACCCGGACCACGGTCCCGCCCATGACCGAGTCGAGCAGCGTCGTCAGCACGCCGCCGTGGGTGATCCCACCCATGTTCAGGTGGCCCTCGTCGAGCTCCAGCTCGGCGCTGACCGAGCCATCCTCGTGGAGCCGGTATCCCTCGACCCCGATCGTCTCGGTGAAGCCGTGGGCCTCCCAGTCCAGGGCCTTGCCGGTCTGTTCTGCCATGACGGCAAGAGGGGGGAGGGGTCCTTCAGCCTGACCCCTTGGAAGACCCGGCCACGGAGGCACGGAGGAGAGGAGGGCCCACAGAGACGCGGGGATCAGATCGCCCTCCGTGGTTCCTTAGGGCCTCTTGGTCTCCGTGGCCCTGTCCCTTCACCGCTCCTCGAAGTCCAGGGCCGCCGAGTTGATGCAGTAGCGCAGACCCGTCGGCGCCGGACCGTCGTCGAAGACGTGGCCCAGGTGGGCATCGCAGGCCTCGCATCGGACCTCGGTGCGGACTATGCCGTGGCTGCGGTCCTCGCGCTCCTCGATCGGCGCGTCGTCCAGGGGCTGGTAGAAGCTCGGCCAGCCGCTGCCGGAGGTGAACTTGGTGTCCGAGTCGAACAGGGCGGCTCCGCAGCACACGCAACGGTAGACACCGTCGCCCTTGTGGTCGTGGTACTCGCCGGTGAACGACGGCTCGGTCCCGTCTTGGCGTGTCACCTTGTACTGCTCGTCGGTGAGGATCTCCTGCCAGTCCGCGTCGGTCATCTCGTCGAGGTCCTTTGGGAGCTGTTCGGGAGGCATCGACCCGGTTTAACCCGGCCTGGAGGGTGAAGGTTTGCCCAGATCTCACCCAGGTTCGGCGAGGAAGACCAAGGAACCGCGGAGACACGGAGACGCGGAGGACGGGGCCTGTGGTCTCGGGGGGGTCTGGTGGTGCTCAGGAGAGGTTGATAGGGTGGCGCTGCCTTGACTGGCGTGGACCATGGTGGACGAACGCTCCGTGGGTGCTGTGATCTTCCGGGAGACCAGCCAGGGCCAGCGGGTCTACCTGCTCCTCCACTACCAGGGCGGGCACTGGGGTCACGTCAAGGGCCACGTGGAGCCGGGCGAATCCCAGGTGGAGACGCTGCGCCGCGAGGCCGAGGAGGAGACCGGGATCACCGACCTGGAGCTGGTCGATGGGTTCCACGAGACCGTCTCCTACACGTTCCACCGTCAGGGCGAGCTGGTCGACAAGCGCGTCGAGTTCCTCCTGGCCCGGACCGAGACCGAGGACGTCGAGATCACCGCGCCCGACGAGCACCAGGGCCTGGGCTGGTTCAGCTACGACCAGGCTATGGAGACCCTGACCTTCGACGAGCCCCGCCGGGTGCTGAAGGCCGCCCATGAGGTCCTGGAGCAGGCCAAGCAGACCGGCCTGGATCGGTTCTGACGGTCGCGACCGATCGAGGGCGTCCCTGGGATCGCTTGCACCGCCCGGCCCCGCCCCCTCACCTTCATCTACGAGGCGTGCCTTGCCCGCAGCGATGCGGACACCCGGCACGTTCGGACACCTCCTGCCCATCGCCGTGCCCGGCTTCATCGTCATGGGAGCGCTGTCGGTCCTGGTCACGCCGACCATCGTCGGCCGGCTGGCGTTCTTCAGCGGGTCGACCAGCCTGCTCGTCATCGGCGTGCTCACCGGGACCCTGGTGATCGGTTACCTCCTCTCCGGCTGGCAGACCTGGCTGGCCGGCACCTCGGCCGGCTGGGCCCTGCCACCGGAGGCCCACCTCTCCGAGGAGGAGCGCGTGGTCGAGCTGCCGGCCCGAGCCGTCCAGCGGGCCGGGTTCTCCACCCACGACGAGACCGTGGTCGTGCCCCTGGCCGAGGCCTTCGCCATGGAACGCGCCCTGGCCGGGGCCTGGGGCACCCCCGAGGGGGCCGGCTGGGATCGTGTCTCCTTCGTCCAGCGCCTGGTGCTGGCCTTCGCGGCCAGCGCGGTGCTGGCTCTGGGCTTCCTGGCCGGTGCGATCGCCATGGGGGCGGTGAGCCGGGGCATGCGAGACCACGCCGGGTCGGTGCTCGTGCTCGGTGCCATCGGTGCCTGGCTGCTTCATCGCCTGGCCGCCCGGATGCGCCGGGAGGCCGTGCTCGAGATCCTGGCCGACGCCCGGGCCCTGCTGCTCGACCGCGGTGAGAACACCGAGGTCCAGCGCGTCCTCCAGGACATCGGCCTCCGCCTCCAGGAGGAGGAGCTAGGCATCGGGATCTGACCGTCGACCGACCCTGGCGCGATCCCAACTTGGCGGCCGCCGGTGGCGTTCGAGCCCTGTTGCCTCAGCGACGTCGCAACAAAGCTCTTGAACCCCTTCGTCCACCACGGCGTATGGCGAAAGAGGCGATCGTCCTACCGCTGGTGATCCTGCTGCTGGCGGCTGGATGCCTGGGAGCCCTTGACGACGAGCAGATCGGGCAGCAGAGCCTGTCTGGCGCCGAGGATCTGGATCGGGTCCTGGCCCACACGCCGACCGAGCTGGTCGAGCTGCCCCCGGAGGCCGAGGAGCTCAGCGTCCGCGTGATCGACACGGGCTACGAGGCCTCCGAGCCGACCCTGGGCGTTCTCAGCGACGGCACCATCGTCTCCAACCCGGAGACCGAGGACGAGAGCCTGATCATGAGCGAGGACCACGGCCAGACCTGGGAGACCATCGGGTCCCCGGTCCACAACCCCAAGGCCAACCTGGACCCCTGGATGTGGGTCGATCCCGACACCGACCGCATCTTCAACGGGCCCCTCTACGTGGCCTGCAGCTGGCTGGCCTGGACCGACGACAAGGGCGAGAGCTGGATGTCCAACCCCGTGGCCGGGTGCGGGATCCCGGCCCACGACCACCAGAAGATCACCACCGGGCCCCCGGCCGAGGGCGTCGAGACCGACGGGTACCCCAACGTGGTCTACTACGCCTACAACGGCGCGTTCCGCGGCGGCCTGGTCGATCCCGCCAACGCGGGGGCCGTGCCGGAGAACCTCGATGGCACCTGGGTCTCCACCAGCTACGACGGGGGCCAGACGTTCCCCAACGCCGTGCGCGTCTTCGACCCGAGCCCCTGCAAGTCCGGGATCAACGGGCCCGTCCACGTGGCCGACGATGGCACCGCCTACCTCGCCCACCCCACGTGCGAGGGGGTGGCCATCGCGCGGTCCTTCGACAGCGGGGCCAGCTGGGATCCCACCGGGCACGTCACCGACATGGGCATGTACGGCGGCCTGGCCGTGGACGTCGACGTCGCCGCCGACGCCGATGGCAACGTGGTCGTCCACACGCCCGGCGGCGACGGCCGTGGCTACGTGATCGTCAGCCAGGACCGCGGGAACAGCTGGAGCGACCCCATCCCGATCAGCCCACCGGGCGTGACCATGACCGTGTTCCCGCTGATCAGCGCCGGGGACACGGGCAACGTGGCCTTGGCCTACCTCGGCACCACCGATGATGTCAGCACGTGGGACCGCCCGGAGCCCAGCCACGCGCCGCCTGAGGCCGACTGGCACCTCTACCTGACCACGACCGAGGACCTGCTGGCAGACGAGCCCGTGTTCACCACGGTCCAGGTCACCCCCGACGAGGACCCGGTCCAGCGCGGCTGCATCTGGCTCAAGGGGGGCTCCAGCGAGTGCCGCAACCTGCTGGACTTCAACGAGATGGTGCTCCACGACGGCCGGCCGTACATCACCTACACCGACGGGTGCGACGCCTGCCCTGAGGGCGAGCAGTCCACCGACGACCTGCACCGGATCGCCATCTTGGAACAGGGCCCCAGCCTCTTGGATGGGACGCTGGATCCGCTGGTGGATCTCGCCGGTTCGTCGGGGACGACGGCGGCCTCCGCCGGGCCATAGACCGCCGGGGCGACACGGCCCCTGGCAGCATCCGAAGCTTTTTGGTCCGCGCCAGGGCTTGCCACGGCAGGAGGAGGGCGGAGCGAGGTGATGCGGGAGATCTGGGTTGGCCTCTGTGTGGCCGTCTTGGTCGGATCGATCCTGGTTCCGGCCGGGACGGCGTTCCATCAGCACCCCGAGACCGACCACTGCGAGGGGGAGGCCCCCTCGATGACCTCCTGTGACCTCGGCACCCAGCGATGGTACCAGGATCTCGCTGGGGGCTTCCACCGTGGGGGGAGCTACACCGGCGTCATCGAGATCAACTGGACCTGGGAGATCGGCGTGCAGTCCTGGACGAAGACGTACCACTGCCCCATCAACGACGGTCGCTGGTGGGGCTGCATCGAACGCTCAGGCCCCATCCCGCCGGAAGGCGTGGAGTTCGTGCAAACCTGCAAGAGCTACGACCGGGAGCCCTTCGTCTCCGACGGACGCCTCGTGGAGGGTGGGGAGGGTCGGTGGTCGTGTTGGCTGTACACCGGGGAACAGCACCACGTCGTCGAGCACCCGTTGGCCGCAACCCTCAACTGCCTCGGGGAGGAGCCTCTCTCGAACGCGTCCCAGTGTGCCTACCGGGGCGCAGCCGAGGTGTGGTGGCGGCCCACCTACTACCACGATCGGATCCTTGAGCCCATCGTGGCCGACCTTGCCCCCACCGCTCCCACTAGCCCGTAAGCTTATCCCCCAGCTCGGCCGGCAACGCGTCCCGGTTGTCACGTCCCACCGGC
>CAZBKU010000193.1:0-5813 GCA_964492585.1 uncultured Thermoplasmatales archaeon
GTTCTCGCAGGCCCAGTTCCTCGACCTGTTCGAGAAGGGCCTCATCGTGGAGGACCTGCGCCCCAACACCTTCGATCCCAAGCTCGGCACCGCCATCGCCGACGCCGAGGTCTACTACGAAGAGCGGGAGACCGATCTGGTCCACGTGACCTGGACCGTGCGCGAGACCCAGGACGAGCTCACCATCGCCACGACCCGGCCCGAGCTCATCTGCGCATGCCAGACGGTCCTGGTCCACCCGGACGACGAGCGGTACAGCCACCTGGTCGGCAAGCACGCGGTGCTGCCGCTCTACGACCGCGAGGTCGATATCCAGGCCCACCCGCACGTCGACCCCGAGTTCGGCTCGGGCACCATGATGGTCTGCAGCTTCGGTGACAAGTCCGACGTGCAGCTCTTCCGGGAGCTCGGGCTGGAGCCGATCAAGGCGATCGACACCGAGGGCCGGATGACCGAGGCCGCCGGGCCGTACGCCGGCCTGCCGGTCGAGGATGCCCGGGCCAAGATCAAGGAGGACCTGACCCAGCAGGGGCTGGTCGAGGAGACCGAGCGCGTCCAGCAGACCTTCCCCATCAGCGAGCGGTCCAAGGCCGCCGTGGAGATCGTCCTGCTCAAGGAATGGTACGTGAAGCAGACCGACGTGGTCGACGAGCTCCGGCAGACCGCCCACGAGATGGACTTCCACCCGCCCAAGCACCGCCAGATCCTCCTGGATTGGATCGACAACGTCTCCATCGACTGGCCGGTCAGCCGGCGACGGTACTACCACACCGAGATCCCCCTCTGGTACCTGGTCGAGGAGGGAGAGGACGAGCCCCGCCGGGTCATCCTGCCCCCGGCCGGGCCCTACCACCAGCCCTGGAAGGAGGATCCCCCGGAGGACGCCGTCGTCTACGACCGGGCCACCCGCGAGAAGCTGGGCACCCTGGGCGGGTACCTGGAGGACCACCCGAACCTGGGGATCGTCGGTGAGACCAAGGTGTTCGACACGTGGATGGACTCCAGCCAGTCCAACCTCTACGTGCTCGGTTGGCACGACGAGGAGGCCCAGGGTTTCTTCGAAGAGACCTTCCCCTGCTCGGTCAGGCCCCAGGGTCGCGACATCGTGCGCACCTGGCTCTACTACACGGTGCTCAAGTCCAAGCTCCTGGAGGACGACCAGCCCTTCGAGCACGTCTGGATCACCGGGCTGGGCATGGACGAGCACGGCCGCAAGATGAGCAAGTCCCTTGGCAACGTGATCGAGCCCGAGAGCGTGCTCGAGGAGCACGGCGCCGACGCGTTCCGGTTCTGGATCGCCAGCGAGTGCACCATCGGCGACGACTACCGGATCAGCGAGGACCGCATCGCCGGTTCGCGCAAGTTCATCACCAAGCTGTACAACGTGGCCCGGTTCGTCAGCATGTTCAAGCCCCCGGAGGGCACGCCCGACGAGCGCCACGAGGTCAACGCGTGGATCCGGGCCGAGTTCAACCAGCTCAGGACGGAATGCCTGGCTGGGTACGAGGACTTCAACTTCTTCCGGCCGGCCAACGCCATCCGGGAGTTCGTCTGGAACCTCTTCGCGCCCCACTACATGGAGATGGTCAAGTCCCAGGCCTACGACGACGACGCCGACACCCTGGCGACCCTGGACAGCGTGCTCAAGGGGACCATCGAGCTGTTGGCTCCGATCGCGCCGATCGTGACCTACCGGCTCTACAAGGAGCTCTACGATAAGAACGTCCACGACCAGGGCTTCCCGGCACCGCTTGGGGAGGCCGACGAGGACCTGGTCAAGCTGACCGACCAGGTCACCGAGTTCAACTCGATGGTCTGGGGCGAGAAGAAGGATCAGGGCATCAGCCTGCGGGACGGTATCGAGGGCATCGAGGTGCCCGGCGAGCTGGCCCCCCTGGAGGGCGCCCTGACCGACATGCACGGCCTCCAGTGACGCAGACCCCTCAACCGCCATGGTCCTGGGCGACCAGGGCTGGCGATCGACCGCTGGACGATGCGATGGCCCGGCGCGACCCGAGCCCTTGGATCGACCTGTGGGGTCCCGGACCGTGAACCAGACCGGCAGATGCCATCGACCTGTCACCCGCGCGACAGGGGAGCCTTGAGGCCTCCCCAACCCGAGCTGGGCTCGTGCGCAGGGACGTCTACGGCCTCTTGGTCACCCTCTCCCTGGTGGTGCTCACCCTGACCCTGGCCAGCACCGCCTTGACCACCCTGACCAGCCGACAGCAGGCCTCGGTGGACGGGGGCGGGCAGGCGCAGACCGGACCCCCGGGATTCCTGGAGGCCACCCTGGTGCACACCGACCTGCGTCCCACGGACCAGGACGATGACAGCGGGGACGACCAGCCGCGCTGCGTGGCCGCCCGCAGCGTGCGGACGACCTACCGGCCGGTGGTCCTGCTCAACCGCAGCGAGACGGGATGCGGGAGCCACGAACGCGTGGACCTGACCCTGTACGTGTCGGCCAGGCCGCCGGTCGAGCTTCTGGACCGATGGATGGCCGTCTGCCACCTGGATGCCTACCGCTTGGTCCAGGCTCCCTCCGGACCCATGATCGGGCCCAAGGGCCCGGCCGATTGCCGGATGCTGGACCTTGCACCCATGGTGCCGGGCCCGACCTCAGAGGTCCGCGTGGATGGCCACGTGGCCGAGGGCGTCATCGGGGAAGACGGCCTCCATGTGGCGTGCGCCGTCGCGAAGGTCCAGCCAGGCGACGGTCCCCCTCACTTGGTCGCGGACATGACCTGGTTCGAGGCCTGGGACCTGGATGGCACCAGCCACCACCGGGATGGCCACCTGCAAAGCCAGGCCGCCGACATCCCGTGCGAGCGCCTGGACCTGGAGATGCCGGCTGGCTGGCCCCAGGCCGGGGAGGAGCAGCCATGAGACCACGGCCAAGCGATGGTTTGGCCGGCCAGGGAAGGTTTCAGGTGGGGGGAGGACGTTCCGGTTCGCATGGGGCTGTGGGTATGGGAGACGAACATCACCGTCTAGCGGTCCTGGCCGCCGTGGTCCTGCTTTCCGCCGGCCTTCTCGGCGGCCTGGTCGCCGGAGCTCCCAACGCGGCAGCCGGCGGACCCCCCGACGATCCCGGCAACCAAGGCCAGGACCAGGGGAAGGACGAGGAGAAGCGCCCGGATCACGCCGGCCAGAACGGCGGTAAGGACGATGGCGGCGAGGACGACCAGGGCTCCAGCGCCGGCGGTGAGGACGGGTCTGAGGACGAGGGGAGCCAGGACGACGGTCCCTCCGGCAACAAGGGCAACGGCCCCCCTGACGACAAGGGGAACGGTGCCTCCGGTGACGAGGGGACAGACCCCGACGACGAGGACGACGGTTCCTCCGAGGACAAGGACACAGGGCCCGGCGATGAGGACGAGGACGACGGTTCCTCCCACGACGAGGACGCGGTATCCGACGACGAGAAAGAAGAGGAGGAGCCATCGCCAGACGACCGGACCGATCCTCACAGCTCCCAGGATCACGCCCACGAGGACGAGCGCGGTGACGATCCGCTCCGCGAGGAGACCACGACCGAGGACACCGAGCAGGTGGAGCTCCTCGACGGCCAAGCCCCGCTGGTGGCCCCGATCATCGAACCCGCGGTGCCCGAGGCCGGCCAGCTCGTCCACCTTGAAGCCGGCGCGTGGGACCCCGATGGGGTGATCGTCGCCATCGACTGGTTCCTGCCTGATGGCACCTGGTTGACCGGTGCCCAGGTCAGCCACGTCTTCGAGCTCCCGGGGAACCACACCCTCGAGGTCGTGGCCACCGATGGCCAGGGCTACACCACGACCGTCACCGTCGATGTCCCGGTCCTGCCCGCCACGACCCCTACATCGGAGGGCGTCTTGGCGGCCGACGACCAGGACAAGGCGGCCTGGGGGGCCGGCACCGACGCCGACGAGCCCCTTCGATCGAGCGGCGTGGGCACCGGGGGTGGGGGGTCTGATCCTCTGACCGACACCCCTCCCTCCCCCGAGCGACCCGACACGGACGGACCGCTGGCGGTCATGGCCGTGGTCGCTGCCTTCCTGGTGGCCGCCGCGGCCTTGGTCACCAGGGTGGAGTGAGGTCACCTTTTTTGGCGGGCATCGCCTTGTCGCTGCGATGCCGCCTGACGCGCTCGAGCCGCCGCTGGTCATCCTGAACTACAAGGTCTACCCGACCGCCCTCGGGAACAAGGCCGTCGAGCTCACCAAGACCCTTGAGGACGCGGCCTCGAGCTACCCGGAGGCCACCGTGGCCATCTGCCCGAGCCATCCGGACCTTGGCCCGGTCGTGTCCAGCACCAACCTCCCGGTCCTCGCCCAGCACACCGACGGGGCCCAGCCGGGCTCCGGGACGGGTCGGATCCTGCCCGAGAGCCTGGTCGACCTGCAGTTGGCCGGCAGCCTGATCAACCACGCCGAGCGACCGGTCGAGACCAAGGTGATCGAGGCGACGGTCACACGCTTGGATCAGTACGGCCTGGCCAGCGTGGTGTGCGCCGAGGACGCCACGGTAGCCGCCGAACTGGCCGGCTTCCAGCCGGACTTCATCGCGGTGGAACCGCCAGAGCTGATCGGTGGGGACGTGTCGGTCACCAGCGCGGACCCCGACATCGTCTCACGCTCCGTGACCGCCGTCGAGGACGTCGCCGGGGACCTCCCGGTGCTCTGCGGGGCCGGGGTGAAGGATGGCAACGACGTCGCCAAGGCCCTGGAGCTCGGGACCGTGGGGGTCCTGGTGGCCAGCGGTGTGGTCAAGGCCAAGGATCCGGGCCAGGCGCTCACCGATCTGCTCGATGGGACGCGGGAAGAGTAGAGAATTGGGCCCCACCGCAGCCACGGGCCGCGGGAGGACAGGAGAAAAGGGGAAGGGTGAGGATCGCGGGGTCCCGCTACTTCTTCTTGAGGTAGGGCAGCCCGGTCTGCTTGTTGACCCCGACCTGGTAGCCGTCGGGAAGGTCGCAGGGCTCACCGGACTTGGGCTTCTTCTTGGAGAAGAAGTAGATCGTCTGGGTCCCGCCGTTCTTGAGCTCGACGTCCCTCTTGTGCAACGTGTAGCCGTCTTGTTTGTAAGCCATCCCTGGCACCAGGAGGGCAGAACCAGCGTGAAATGAAGAACCTTGCGTTTTATATTGTACATATCTGAACATTTCCCCCTTAGACGGTGGCCTGATGTCTACAGGTTGGCTGACCGGGTCTCGGCCCTCATGGCCCTGGCGCGGCCTTCCAGGTGCTCCTGTTCGGCCTCCAGCCAGTGCAAGAGGTACCCGTCGAGGAACCGCCGGCGCAAGGGTTCCAAGCGGATCACCGGGTCCAGCAGGGCCGCCACAGCGATGTCGGCCGAGGTGCGTTGCTTGCCCACGAGGTTCCCATGGTCGGCCAGCAACCCGGCCAGGTGACCGGTGGCTGCCTCGAGGGCACGCTGGTCGTGATCCTGGACGATCCCGGTGACCCCGTAGGCCAGGCTCGAGACCAGCGTGGCGGTCCCACCGAGGAGCGCGCCCTTGAGCCCGCCACCGAAGGCCTCGGGGATCTCCCCTGGGTGATCCTTGAGGTAGCCATAGGCCAAGCGCCGGGCCCGGTGGCCCAGATCCAGGTCGGCCCAGTCCTCCAGGGCGGCGGCCAGGCGCTTGGCGGTGGGATCGGCAGGGGACAGCGGAGGGTCCGGCGCGATGTCGTCGAGGAACGCCGGGATCTCCCGCCACCCGCGGGGCTCGCCATCGACGGTCAGCACGGGCACCTCGTCGTACCCCAGGGCCTCTTCCAACGCCAGCACCTTCGTGTAGGGGACGATCACGCGGTCGTAGACCAGGCCCTTGT
>CAZBKU010000194.1:0-5743 GCA_964492585.1 uncultured Thermoplasmatales archaeon
GGCGGCCAGCTCCCGGATGATCCGGCCGTCGTCCTCGTCATCACCCTTGACCAGGGTCTCCTCGTGGCCCCGGTTGTCCGCGATGGACACGATCAGGATCGGGTCCCGGCCAGCATCCGGGGTCACCCGGGGGTTGTAGACCTCGAGGTCGAAGGCCAGGAGATGCAGGTCGACCTCCCGGTCGGGATCCTGCTCGGCGGTGACCAGCTCGAGGGCACCCTCGCGACGCTGGCTGGGCCGGGCGGCCACGCGGGTCCAGGTGATCGGTCGTAGGTCCGAGTCGATCAGGTACCGGTTGGCGAAGAGCACGTCGTCCTCCCGCGTGGAGGCCACGTCCTCGTGGCGACGCAGCTTCTCCCGCAAGGCCGGCACGTCCTGGGGATGCCGGGCCACCACGCGGACCACGTCGAGGGTCTCCAACCCCTCGGACCGTTGGACGACCTCGCACCGGTCCGGGCTGGTGTCCCCGACGCCGACCTGCTCCAAGCGACGAGCCACATCCTCGGCGTCGATGCCGGGCTCGGGCACAGCGTAGAAGTACGGCTCGAAGCTGGGATCCAGGATGGGGACCGCCTCGTCCTCGCCGCTGAGCCAGAGGCGCACCCAGGCACGATCCCCGACGGTAAGGTAGTCGACGCTGAGCAGCACCCCTTCCACGGTGCGGGGCTCGGTGGCCACGGTCGACGAGGGCTGGCTGGTCCGGGCAGGCTGGGCCTCGGCCATCGCGCCCTGCATGGCACCACCGGGTATCAAGGCTAGCCTGTCGGGTCTCACGCCTCGGGCCGAGGCTCGTGGGTGTAGGCGATGTAGTAGAACAACGCCGTGAACGCCAACACCCCCGGCAGGAGCAACAGGGGCAGGGCAGGCGGCACCCCGTAGGCGATCCCGATGATCAACAGGAACGCGTAGAGCAGCACGACCGGGAGACCGGCCAGGGCGCCACGTACGTGGCGTTGGAAGGTGGCCAGGAAGGCCTCCTCCTGGTCCAAGGCGTGCTGGTAGGCGGCCTTCTCGGCGTCGGTCAACTGGGGGCCGTGCTCGTGGCCGAGGTGCAGGTCCAGGTAGGCTTGCCGCGCGAAGGCCTGCCCGCAGACCCGGCACCGCCCGGCGATGCGATCCGGATCGGGGGTCAAGAGGTCACCCCTGGCAAGGAGACGATCCAGAGCCCGACCATCGTGTAGAACACCATGACCAGGGCCAGGGGCACCTCGCTCTTGATCGCCTGGATCCGGCTGGGGAAGGTCCCGAACGCCGCATGGTGGGCGGCGATCACGGCCAGGACGTGGCCCAGCACGATCAGGGCGACCTGGGTCCCGACGAGGGCCGCACTCCAGGCCGCAGGGATCGACCACGCGCCCAAGGCCGGCAGCAGGCTCCATCCCAGGCCCAGCGGGTCGCCGAGGGCCTCGACGAGCAAGGGCACGTTCTCGGCCACGTAGAACAGGTCGTGAGCCAGGTGGTACCCGGCGGCGATCGGGATCAGCGAGACCGCGAACCGTCCGGCCACCTCGGTCACCGGTCGAAGGGTGCCGGCCATGCGGGCCACGGCCCAGGCGCAGGTCCAGAAGGCCGCCAGGAACAGACCGTACCCGGCCAGCAGGACGACGATGAACGAACCGACCCCGCCCAGACCGGCCAGGGCCAACAGGGCTCCTTGGCCGGGGGCGGTGGCCAGGAACCCGTCGAAGTTGACCCCGTACAAGAGGCCGACGACGAACCCCACCTCGCTGGGTCCCCGGGCGGCCAGGTCGCCCAACCGGGCCCCCGACCAGGCCACCTGCCACCCGCCCTGGTCCCGGTGGATCGGGGCCAGGGTCGCCCACCACGCAAGCATCCTGTCGAGGAGCTCGACCCGGTCCAGCCAGGCGTGGCTCCCGAACAGGACCATGCCGGCCACGGTGACGCCCGTGTAGCCCAGCACCACCCGACCCAGCATGGTCGGATCGCGCCAGGGACCACCCCACACCTCCAGGCCGATGACCAGGATCAACCAGACGACCGCTGGCCAGCTCGCCAACCGGTCGGGGTAGGTCAGCGGCGGCCGGCCGGAGCGCTGGGCCTCGATCCATCGGCCGATGGCCCGGAACGGCGAGACGTGGGGGCCAGGGTCCAGCACCAGGTAGGCGACCAGGGGTAACCCGGCCCAGGCCGCCAGCCACACGCTCACCTCAGGGAGCAGGCCACCGCTCCCCGGGACAAGCCCGTTGAGACCCACGAGGACCAGCAGGACCAGGCCCATGCCCTGGAGGAGCCGGTTGCCCCTCTCCAGCGGGGCAGCGCCAACGCTGGCCTCCTGATCGGCCCGGATCGCCCCGGGTCTCGACAGGAACGCGCCGACCAGCGCGAAGGTCAGGCCCACGATCGCTGCCCCAGCGACCCAGACGAGCCAGCTGGGGAACCCGACCCGTGCCTCCACGCTCCCGCCAAGGCCCCCGCCGGTGTGGCCTGTGGCAAGGGGAGCCACCGAGAGCAGCCCTGCCAAGACGGCGATCGCCGCCCAAGCAGGGCTCGGGGCCGCAAGCCAGCGGATCGATGTTCCAGAGCGCAGATAGTCCATAGGCGGTCGTCGGCCGGGCATCCCGGCCGCCGGTTCTTAGCCGTTGCCCACGTAGAGCGTCTTTGCGGCCCAAAGGACCGGGGGTGGTTTACCCTGGGATGACCGTAGAGGGATCGATGAGCGAGACAGGCGGAAGCGAGCTGACCCCTGAGGGAGCCTTGGCGGCGCTGAGCGAGCTGGAGGGCTACGAGGAGACGTTGACGTCCCGGACCGCCGGGATCACCTGGGTCATCTGGGGCACGGCGGTGCCGGGCATCTTCATGACCTACAACACGGCCAACCCGTGGATCGAGGCCACCGGCATGGGATGGCTCAACGCCTTGCTTTGGATCCCCTGGATCGTGGGCGCCACCCTGGCCACCAACATGCTGTGGAAGAGCCAGGCAGTCGTCCTGGACACCGAGACGGACAGCAAGCTCGGGTGGTTGACCAGCCTGTGCTTCACCATGGTCTTCTTCGCGATCTTCGGTGCGGTCTACCTCCTGAACCTCGACCTGGGACCCAACGGGATCCCCCTGCTGGTCACCGGGCTTCTGACCTTGGCGATGGCGGGGGTCTACCGGATCGCCTGGGGGCACCCGGCGACCCCGACGGTGCTAGCCGGTGCAGGGATCACGGCCGCGGCCCTCGCCCTCGGGGCAGGCTCCCTGGCCGAGCCGCTGGCCGCCCTGCTGGCGGCGGGAACCGTGGCCGTGGCCTACTACGGCCTAGGTGGCTACCTGTACGCCCGCGGGTGATCGTGTGGAGCTCTCCGAGGAGCTGCGGTTGATCCACCAACCCGTCCGGCTGAGGATCATGGGCATGCTCTACAAGCATCGGGATGTGGCGTTCACCCGGACCCGTGACAGCTTGGGCTTGACCGACGGCAACCTGGCCTCCCACGCCAAGCGGTTGGAGGAGGCCGGCCTGCTCGGGAGCCGCAAGGCCCTGACCCGAGACGGCTTCGAGGCACGGTACCGGATCACCGAGCAGGGGGATCGTCGGTTCCGGGAGTACCTGGAGACCCTGGAGGGTTTCGTGGCCGATCACGGGGTCACCGAGGGAGCGCAGGCCGGTCCGGCGGTAGCCAACAGCAAGACAAACGTTCAGGGTTGAACGAACATTCTTAGGGGAAGAACCCCCCAACCTGTCACGAGGATGGCCGAGCCCCAGTTCGTCATCTACGGGAGCACCGACGGGTACACCGCGGTGACCAACCCGATCCGCCGCAAGATCCTCGAGGCGCTGGCCGACCGTGGGGACCTCGAGCTGCCGGACCTGGTCGAGGTCACCGACCGTTCGAAGTCCACCCTCTCCAGCATCCACGTCCCCAACCTGATCGAGCGAGGCCTGGTCGAGGAGCGTCCCCACCCGACCGACGGCCGCAAGAAACGCTTCACCCTGGTCGGCCGGCGCATCGGTTCCTCCGAGCTCCCCGTCGAGGAGCTCCGAGGAGCGGTCCGCGAGTACGTCACCGGTCCCCAAGGACGCCAGCAGGCCACCGCCCGCCTGGGCCTGGCGGCCATCGCGGCCGCTCCAGAGGGCACCGATCTCGCCGTGCTTCGGGTGCAAGGACGTCACCTGGGCGACCTGCTCCGCGAGCCAAGCGATGAGGGAGCCAACGGTGAGCTGATGGCGATCTCCACCCGGCTGGACAAGATGGGCGTGGCCCGCACGCTGCGGATCGACCTGGAAGCCTCTTGCCTGGACCTTGAGCTGGCCGAGGGATGGGCCGGGGACGTGCCCGAGACCCACGCCGTCAACGTGCTCGCTGGGTTCGTGAGAGGACTGGCCGGGTCGACACGGACCGACGAGGCCACTGTCGAGCCCCTCGAAGGCCAGCGACGCGCCAGCTTCCACCTCTGAAACGTTCGTCCTGTCACGAACGTTCATGGTCGAGGATCGCCGCGGGCGTCGGGGTCCGGACGCGAGCGCGACCCGGCACGCTCAAAACCCACCTGGGGCCTTGGCGCCCGTGGGCTCGACGACAGGCACCGCGGATCCACCGATCCTCCCCCAGGCCGCGGCGTTGATGCGGGTGGCTCGACCGGGCAACGTCACCATGGCCGGCATCGGGGTCGGCGTCGGCGCCCTAGTGGTCGGCGGCCCGCTCCTCCAGCTCGACGTGGCCTTGACCGTGGTGGCGACCATGCTCGTCACCGCCGCCGGCAACGCCCTCAACGATCTGACCGATCTGACCATCGATGCCACGGCCCACCCGGATCGACCGTTGCCCGCCGGCCAGGTCAGCCGATCGACCGTCCTCGGGTCGGCCATCGTCGGCTTCCTGGGCGCCCTGGTCCTGGCAAGCCTGGTCTCCTGGCCGGTGGCCGCGCTCGTAGCTGGCGCCCAAGCCATCCTGCTCGGGTACGAGCTGGCGCTGAAGCGCCGAGGCTGGGTCGGCAACCTCGTCGTGGCGCTGCTCGTGGCCCTGACCTTCATCGCCGGTGGGCTGGCCGTGGGACACCTGACCACGAGCGTTGCCTTTTTGGCAGTCGCCGCTCTCTCGGCCAACGTGGCCCGCGAGGTCTGGAAAGACGCCGAGGATGCCGCCCACGACACGGGGCGGGCGACCGTGGCCCGACGCTGGGGTCAGCCGACCGCTCGGAGGATCGGTCAGGCCGCCATGCTGGTGGCACTGTTGGTCTCGCCTCTGCCCTTGGTGGTCGGGTTCGGTGGATGGCCGTTCCTGGCCGTGGTCCTCGTCGCCGATGCCATCTTCGCCCTGGCCATCGTCACGCCCGGCCCAGCCAAGGCCCAACGGCTCTCCAAGGCCGGCATGGTGGCCGCGTTGATCGCCTTCGTCGTGGGGGCCCTGGCATGACCCTGCTCGACCAGCTCCTCGACCAGCGCGGTCGAGCCCTCCACGCCACCCTGATCGACCCGGCCACGACCTCGCCGGCCGACGCTGCCAAGCTGACCGAACGTCTAGCCCGGGCCGGCACGGACCTGATCCTGCTCGGCGGGTCCACGGGCGTGACCGCCCAGGCCATGCAAGCCACCGTCGACGCGGTCAAGGCCGCCTGCGATCGACCGGTGATCCTCTTCCCGTCCAGCTCGACCCAGATGGCCGGCGGCCTGGACGGCATCCTCTACACGCTCACGTTCAACTCGACCCTCCAAGCTTGCATCATCGAGGAGCAAGCACGGGGCGCCGGGCCGGTGATGGCCTCGGGGAACGAGGTCATCACCACGGCCTACGTGATC
>CAZBKU010000195.1:0-5728 GCA_964492585.1 uncultured Thermoplasmatales archaeon
CGTTCTGGTTGACCCGGTCGAGGATCACGTCGTAGTACTGGGCGATGTCGCCGGCGGCGTAGATGTCCTCGGTGGAGGTGCGCATGAACTCGTCGGTGAGCACGCCCTCGCCGACCTTCACCCGGGAGCCCCGCAGGAAGTCGGTGTTGTAGTTCAGGCCGATGGCCACGCCGGCCGCGTCGCACTTGTACTCCTTGCCAGACGAGCCGATGCAGCCGTGGACCTTGCCTTTCTGGGTCTCGAAGCGGACCGGTTCCTCGTGGAAGATGCACTCCACACCGAGCTCGGCCAGGCCCGTCTCGACGATCTCGCTGCCGTCCTTGTTGATGCCCGAGCGCCACCACCGGTCGCCACGCATCAGGTACTTGGTGGAGGCACCGTGGACGCCGAAGATCACGGCCAGGTCGATGCCCAGCAGGCCGGCACCGATGACCACCGCGTGGTCGCTTCCCTTGGCGGCTTGCTTGATGTCCTCGGCGTCCTTGAGGGTCCAGAAACCGTGGATGCCGTCGGCGTCGCCGCCAGGGATCGGCAGCCGACGGGGGGTCCCGCCGGTGGCCACGAGCAGCTTGTCGTAGGAGTACCGGGAGCCGTCCTGGCAGGCCACACGCCGCTCCTGATCTCTGACCTCGATGACCCGGGTGTTGGTCCTCAGGTTGATGTCGTTCTCCGAGTAGAAACCGAGGTCGTGGATGAAGAGGGACTCGCGGTCCTTGTCTCCCTTGGCCAGGTCCTTGGTGGCCACGCGGTTGTAGAGGGGATCCGGTTCGTCGGTGATCACGGTGATCTCGCCGTCCGGATCCCGCTTCCGGATGGTCGTCGCTGCCGTCGCACCGGCGATCCCGTCGCCGATGATGACGTACTCCCGGGCCATGCTGGCCGTGCCAACCGGGTCGGTCATTAAGTCTTTTCTCTCCACCCCTGGGGGAGGACCGCCCCCTCACCTCCGCCTGACAGGTGCCAGCGTCCCATGGGGAGGGTTCAAGTGCGGGCCGGGGGAAGAAGGGCAACGGGCTTAAACCCCGGACGGCCGAGACGGGGGTGTGCGTGGCACCAGGGCAAGCGACCGGCCCAGTGCGGGCACCCGGGAGACGCCCTCCTGGGGCAGCCGGTCCAGGGGACAGGATGCCGCGGTCGTCCCTGTGGTTGAAGCGATCATCATCGCGCTGATCGTCGGTGGCGCCATGATCTTCGCGACGTCCTTCCAGGCGGCCCCGCCCCCATCGGCCGCTCCAGGGGCTGAAGAGCTCGAGGAGCGCAGCTGGGACGCCTTCAGCACCCTGGATGGCATGTACTTCGAGGACCCGTCGGCCGCGAACAGCTCCTTGTCCAAGGCCGTACGGGATGCCCTGGCCGGCGAACCCGAGAACCTGACCTCTGCCCTGGAGACCTACCTACCCCCCGGTGCCCAGTTCAACGTCTACCTGAACAACGGGTTCGACCGGTTGACGGTCTACGAGAGCCGCAACGCCTCGGGGCAGACGATCGGCGTTTCCTATCCCTTCGAACCACGGTGGCGGACCACCTTCACCGAGCCCTCTCTGAGGTACTACGGGACCGCGACCAGCCCGACGCTGGCTATGGGGGTCACCAACATCCCGCTGTTCAACAGCAACCTGGTACCCGGGGAAGGCCACCTGGTCGAAGCCGAGGCCGTGGGCCATCAAACCTGGGTCCCTGGCGCCCTGTCCCCGACGGAATCCACGACCTACCACGAGACCGGGTACGCCACGCTGCTCCAGGGGAACACGGATGTCTCGTACACCTCCGCCTCGATCTACATGTCGTGCCAGGGGCACGAGGACGAGGGCGGGCGGCCCTGCTACGCCATGGACCTGACCCAGTCGACGCTGGGCACCTACGGGCCCAACGACGTCCCCTTGACCGACGACAAGGGGATCCCGATCGTCGTGGAGAACAACGGCCCAGCGCCCCTGCCGGCCGGCGCCGAGGTCACCATCGAGCTCCCGGTGGGCGTCCAGGTCAACAACACCTGGGACGGCGACCTCTCGCACGACTGGGACCTGGGGGTCTCCGGTGTGGCCCCGTCCCCGCAGACGGTCACCGCCCGGCTCGGCACCGAGATCGCCGGGACCGGCACCGACACCACGGCCTGGTTCCAGATCAACGTGACCCGCACCGACGGTCGGTACGTCTTCAAGCACCTCAGCGCCTCGCTGGAGAGCAGCCACGCCTCTTCCGAGAGCGACCTCTTGCTGAAGGTCAACGATCGAGCCCCAGAGGTCCAAACCGGGGGAGACACCCGGCTGATGCTCGTCTCCGGACCCCAGCCTGCCGGCTCCGGGGACACCCCGACGGGCCGCTGGGGCATGGTCTTGACCAACCCGGTCAAGGAGACCACCCTCCCGTCGATCAACCTCTCCCAACCGGACGGGGAGGGCCTCATCACGGACGGGGACGTGCCCAACGACGTCGAGACCACCTACACCTCGGTCTACGGGGCCCGCGGGGCCGGCGGGTGGCAGATCGACACCACCGACGACAAGGTCAGCTTCCACTTCGCTGGGAGCGGGCACGAGCTACCGGCCTGGAGCTTCGCCGAGATGCAGTTCGAGGTCGAGACCGACGGGAGCTTCACCAAGGCCTCACCGTCCTTCCCGACGACCCAGCCCGAGACCCGATACCCAGGGTACATCCCCGGCCCGATGACCCACCAGACCGAGCCCGGGATCTGGTGGGAGGAGTTCCCGCCGCAGATCGGCCAACCGAACCCCCACGCGGGGTACCCCCTTGACCAGGACACGATGACCGGACGGTTGGACTACCGCAACCACGTCATCAGCGGCGAGGGTACCTACCTGGTCGAGGATCTCGAGGCCAGCACCGAGTCGTTGATCACCATCCAGGACGCCGTCCGGGCTTCCAGCGTCCAAGCCGACGATCGCACGATCCCCGTCGGGACCTCGACGACGATCACTCTGGATGCCTCGGACCTGGCCACGGTGCTCTCCTCCGAGCTCCCTGTCAACGACCTCGCGATGCGCACCAACATCTATGCCCCCTGGGGCGTGGCCGCGCGGGTCCCAGCTGAGGTCCAGAGCCACAGCGCCCAGGCCGGTCTCCAGCACCTGCCCAACGACCTGGAGGTCGAGGACCTCGATGGTGACGGGACGCACGACCTCGTGGCCGCCGACACCGACGGGAACGTGTACGGGATCGCCGGCGACAGCGGCTCACCGATCTCCGGCATGACCTGGGCGGTCCCGGACGGGGGCGAACCGACGCTCCTGGCCAAGGGCCGCGACAGCAGCTCCAACCCTTTCTACGGGGTCGGGACCGCGGCTGAGACCGCTGACGTCTACGCGATCGATCACGATGGCGGCCAGATCGAGAAATGGGCAGCCTCCAAACACCCCTCCACCTCGCCTCGTACCCTGGCCGTCAACGCAAGCCTCGACATCGACGAGGATGGCCACGGCGACGTGCTGATCCGTCAACCGTCGGACGCGCCCTCCCCCTATGCCGGCGTCTCGATGAGCAAGCTTCTCCTGTTCTCCGGGGACGATGGGTCCCTGCTCCCTGGCGTATGGACCACCGCCGACGACGAGGGCGTCCTTGTCCCCGGCCGCTGGGACCAGGTCGGCATGGGCATCATCGGGCCAGAAGCCCGAAGGGGTGTGTACTCCAACACGGCTGGCGGTGTCGGGACCGGTGTCGTGGCCCAGGAGGAGGAGGATTGGACCCCACAGGGAGCGGTCAACCTCGACGATCCCACCGACCCTGAGGTCACCAGCCCGGTCTCAGTGAGCTCAAGCATCTCGGTCACCGGCTCGGGCCTCATGGGCTTCTACGAGGACGCCAGCCAGGCCTGGAACTACTCCGGCGGGGACTTCATCCGGCTGACCGAGGCCGACAAGATCCCGACCGGCGGGGCCTGGAGCGGCATCCTCGCCGGTGGCGGCGAGGGGTTCCTCTACGGTCTGAGCGGTGCGGTCCCTGTCAACCCGGCCGACGGGTGGATCTGGCCGGGCTTCCCCGCCCACTAGGACCTCGACATGGCCAACGACCTCGAAGGGTACACCGTGACCCCCGACGGGTACGTGGCCGCGACGCGGTCAGGGATGGCCAACTGGATCTGGGGCGGGAGCGACACGTACCAGGGTCTGCGGACGGTGGGCACGGTCAAGGCCCCCTACGACGACAGCAAGACGGCCGTCGTCTACGCCGCCGGTGACAGCGGCGGGATCTACCGCTCCCCTGACCGCTTGCAAACGATCGAGGACATCAGCGGTGTCGGTGACGTTCTCAACGTCCTCGACATCTCCGTGGACGACGGTATCAACCTGGATCCCTCGGCCCTGGAAACCTTGGACCTCACCCTGGTCGACTTCAAGGACATCTACGTCAAGAGCCCCGACGAGGCCTACATCGTCGGCGGCGGGAAACCCGGCACCAGTGCCGACGGTAACGCCTACGTCGTCCACACGGTCGACGCCGGGGCCAGCCTGCTGGTCACCGAGATCGCCTGCGAGGATGCCGACGGGAGCACCATCTCCGGCTGCGCGCTCCACGGGATCTCCTCCAACGGCAGCGCCCTCTGGACCACCGGGACCCACGGCACGGTGTTGCATCAGAACATCACCGGCGACATGACCAACGTCAGCCTTCGCGCCGACCAACCCGAGCCCAAGCTCTCGGGCGACGCCTTCGTCCACCTCAACCTCTCGAACACCATCTCCACCGAGGTCGAGACGCTTCAGCTCCTCTGGACCAACAAGACCGACCTCAGCCACTACCAGAACCTCAGGGTCGACACGGGTTCAGGCAACCAGACCCTCTGGTCCCTGGACGACGACGCCACGGGCCTCTACGTCGACGGTACGTTCGACGCGACCAAGGGCGCGGCACGCGGGGCCGCCCTCGACCTCCGTAGCTTCGACGATAACAAGGACCTCTTGGGCAACCCCGACGACAACATCTGGGATGGCGATGCCACGCTCAAGGTCGGCCCGTTCGTCAACGAGACCACGGGCACGACCCCGATCACGGCTGCAGACTTCCCGGCCGTGAACATGACCTTCGTGCTCACCTACGCCGACGGGACCCAGGACCTGATGACCGTCGGTGTCCAGGGTTCCCAGACGAACCCCGACATCGTCGATGACACCGAGAGCCCCGGCGGGCTGTGGACCGCGGCCAACCGGACCGAGTACAAGACGCCCGAGTGCTTCGGGCCCCCCGACAGGGAGTGCACCACCCTCCACAGCATCAACTTCACCACCAACAAGACCTCAGGCGATGTCCTCGGCGTCGTCGCCGGCGACCACCAAGAGAAGGACGACACGCTGAACCACAAGAAGCAGTGGCCGCTCTACCGACTGGACGAGGGCTCAACCAAGTGGGTCCCGCAGCGGAACCTGTACAACGACGTCACCCTCTACGACGCGGCCATCGCCACCCACGACGTCGACCGGTGGGCGGCCGTGGGCGAGGGCTCCCGGGTCTTCATGAGCTTCAACACCGGTGAGAACGGGACCGAGCGGCCTCCGGTGGATGTCAAGGACCGGCAGATCTCGGACCTCAAGGCCGTCGACCTCACCCATCCGACCGTCGGGTACACCGTGGGCGGTAGCTCCACGTCCTCCAGCGTGGTCACCCTCGGTGGGTACTCGGAGTCCGGGCAGGTCATCACGGGGGACATCTACGACGACAGCGAGGGCTCGATCCAGGAGGTCATCCCGGACACCTCGAACCTGGATATCTTCGT
>CAZBKU010000196.1:0-5718 GCA_964492585.1 uncultured Thermoplasmatales archaeon
GGGAGCGATCACCATCGACCCGATGACCACGGCCACGTTATCCCGGATCAACCCGATGGCGGCCACGATGGTCGCCAACCCGACCAGGGAGAGGTACACCGGCGTCAGCTTGCTCATGTCCCGGAGGTCGGTGTAGAGTTCCTGGATGCTGATCCGGGAGGTGGCCTTGTCACCGCTTGGTTCGCCGGCCGCCTGCTGGGCCTCGGTGATCAGAGGGGTCGTGGCCTCGACCGGGAGCACAACGGCCCGGAACCCCTCTGTGTCCTCGAACCGGTCCTCCAGCCGGTGGAGGACCGTTTCTGTGTGTGGCTCATCGACCAGCAACCGGGTCAGCGTCGTCTCGGCGTTGCCGTTCCGGCGCCAGGTCTCCAGGACCGGGGCATCGGCCAGGACCCGGGAGACGTCCCACCCCTGGCCGGCCGGGACGTAGACCTCGATGATACGTTCACCCATGGGATCGGGACCCTCCCGACGCCTCGAGGCCCAGATCGAAGACCTTGTTCGCGGTGCGCCAGGCCACGCACTCACGGTCCGCCTCGGAGAGCTTCAAGGAGTCCAGGAAGTCGATGTAGGGGGCCATCTCGACCAACGGCCAGTCGCTACCGTACATCAGCTGGCTGCCAGGATCGCCCATGTAGGCGATCATGTCCTTGACCTCCTCGATGATCCGGCGTTCGAAGGCCACGTCGAAGTCCCCGAGGATCAGGCCGGAGATGTCGGCGTAGACGTTGTCGTTCTTGTAGAGCACCTCAGCGGTGTCCCGGAGCCAGGGGTTGCCCAGGTGGCACATCACGAACGAGACCTCGGGATGGTCGACGGCGACGTCGTCGACAAGCAGGGGGTGGGCCCGGCGAACCTTGGCGCCCTTGGCGTAGGTGTCTCCCGTGTGGATCATGACAGGCACGTCGTGCTTGGCGGCCATCCGGTAGACCGCCTCCAGGGAAGGGTCGGTCGGATCGTAGGGCTCGTAGCCTGGGTAGAGCTTGATGCCTCGGACCAGGCCGTCCCGGATCCGCTGTTCCATCTCGAACAGGTCGGTGGGGTCCTCATCCCGCCAGCGCAACCCTTCCACGACGGTGGTGCGGGGATCGCCACCGAGGACCTCGAGCACCTCCTCGACACTGGGCCTGTCGCAGTTGACCTTGTAGGAGGTGATCACGATCGCGTGGTCCACCCCTTGTTCCATCATCTTGTCGAACAGGCGCTGACACTGGGCCTTGGTCGGGACCTTCTGGCCCTCGTGGTAGTTGTTCAGGTGGGCGTGGCAGTCCACCAGGAACCGACTCACGCTCCGGGCCCCCCAGCGTTGACGAGCATGTCTGCGGCACACGGGCCCCGAGGCCTTGATGCTTCCGAGCCGAGATCGGGCGTTCCGAGAGGTGCGGCAACGCTCTCTTGTACCCCTACCCCCTTGGGCGGCTCATGCGAGCGGGTGTCTTAGCGATCATCGCCGGTGTCCTGTTGCTGTTCTCGGGTGCTGGAAGCTCCACGCTTCTATACGATGCGATGGCCGACTTCGTGATCGAGTACTTCCCGTCGGCCGAGGGCGTGGTGGACTGGATCTTGAGGGGTCTGTCCTTCCTGGCCGGCTTGGGTGGCGTCGCCATCATCGCCGGTGGCATCCTGATGCTGATGGGGCTCGAGGGGACCGGTCGCTTGGTCACCGTGATCGCTGCCATCGCCGCCTTGGTCGGCTTCGTGGTCCTCGTGATCGTCCTGGGCTTCCAGGGCGAGGGCGAGGGTGGTTGGTGGGTCGACCTCTCCCTGTTGCTGACGTTGGTCGGCATCATCTTGGCCTTCCGAGCGAAACCGGCCACCTCTTGACCGTACATATGGATGCTATTCGGCCCATTTAGGATGCGAACGTTCGGTCTAGATGCCGACATGTTTATCATGTGTCCAGACTTTTCCGGTTCATGGTCGGCACGTGTTTGTTCTGCGGGCAAGCGATCCAGGACGAGGGTCTTGCGTTCTACGACCACGTGGAGGAGCACCCCTCCTGCGGGTTCATCTGGTCCCACTGGATGCAGCGCATCCCCCAGGACCACGGCGGCGCGTGAACCAGGAGGACCGGGGGCCTCGGGCCCGTGGTCCGACACAGCCTCGCATGCCGGCCCAAACCTCTTTTAGAACCTATAACGTGGCCTCATCGAGGGAACCACGATGCCGCATAACCTACCTGAACTCCCGTACGACTACGACTCGCTGAAGGGCATCAGCGAGGACGTGGTGCGCTTCCACCACGACAAACACCACGCCGGCTACATCAAGGGCCGCAACAGCGCCGAGCAGGCGCTGGCCGAGGCCCGCGAGAAGGGTGACTTCTCCGACATCCGTTCGATCAAGGAGAACGAGTCCTTCAACCAGTCCGGCCAGGTCCTCCACAACATCTACTGGGAGAACCTGGGCGGCCCTGGCGGACGCCCCGACGGTGCCCTCTTGGAGAAGATCCAGGAGGACTTCGGCAGCTTCGAGACCTTCGAGGAGGAGTTCCGTGCCGTGGCCACCGCCAGCGGCCGAAGCGGCTGGGCGCTGTTGGTCTACGACATGGCTGACGGCAAGCTCCACACCGTTCTGGTGGACTTCCACAACGTGTTCGCCTGGTGGAACGTGGTCCCGATCATGGCCTGCGACTTCTGGGAGCACGCCTACTACTACGACCAGGGACCCGAGCGGGGCAAGTACATCGACGCCTTCTTCCAGAACATCAACTGGGAGAACGTCTCCAACCGGCTCGAGGCTGCCCAGGCGGCCTACGAGCAGTTGGAAGGTCTCTACGGCCCGGTCTAGACCGGCCGCGGGCGGGCTGACGCCCGCGCGACCTCTTCTTCTCTCTTCTCCCCTCCCCAGCCAGCCGCCGGTCGATCGGCCCGGAGGGTTCCACCTGTCGACGGGGTCGCCAGGCGGGTTCGTTAGCTATATCCGTCGACCTGCGGTTCGTCGCCCCGTTGGTCGACCCCATCATCATCACTCTCGCCGTGACAGCGGGAGCGTTCATCCTGTTCGCCACGGAGGTGATCCCACCGGACGTGACCGCCCTGGCCGCCGCAGCGGCCCTGATGGTCACCGACGTGCTCACTCCCCGGGAGGGCCTCTCAGGGTTCTCCAGCCCGGCGACGATCACGGTGATGTCGATGTTCATCCTGGCCGCCGGCATCCAGCGCGCCGGCCTGGTGAACACCCTGGCCCACTGGGTCCTGGACATGGCCAAGGGTAGCGTGAGCAAGTTCACCTTGCTCATGCTGGGCGTGGCCGGCGTCGTCTCAGGCTTCATCAACAACACGCCGGTGGTCGCCATCATGGTCCCCCTGGTCATCACGGTGGCCAGCCAGCTCAAACGCTCCCCGTCCAAGTTCCTGATCCCGTTGTCCTACGCCGCGATCTTGGGCGGGACCATGACGTTGATCGGCACCTCGACCAACATCCTGGCCTCGGACATCTCCGACCAGCTCGGCTACGGCACCTTCTCGATGTTCATGTTCGCCAAGGTAGGCTTCCCGCTCCTCTTGGTCGGGGGGGCCTTCCTGTTCCTCGTGGCACCCAAGCTTCTCCCCGAGCGCCACGAGATCACCGAGGTCACCGAGCGCTTCAAGCTGAGGGATTACGTCTGCGAGATCGTCCTGGAACCCAGCTCCCCGCTGATCGGGCAGACCGTCCAGGAGAGCGACCTCAAGCAGAGGTTCGATGTCGACGTGATCCGGGTCTTCCGGGGCGAGACCGTGATCGATCAGCCCCTGGTCGGCCTGGAGTTCCAGGAGCACGACGTCCTTCTCATCCGGGCCTCCCGCGACGAACTGCTCAAGATCCGGGACACCGAGGGCGTGGCCATCCTGCCCGAGGTCACCCACGGGCTGCCCGGGGAGGAGGGGGAGACGGTCCTGGTGGAGGCCATCGTCGCACCGGGAGCCTTCATCGAGGGCGCGACGTTGCGGGAGTCCGGGTTCCGCCAGCGGTTCAACGCTGTGGTCTTAGGCGTCAAGAAACGCGAACGCATCTTCCTCCGGCGGATCCAGAACCTCCGCCTCGAACACGGGGACACCTTGCTGCTCTCCGGTGAGCGAGCCACCATCGACGCGCTCAAACGCAACCCGGACTTCATCATCGCCGAGGAGCTGGAGATCACCAAGTTCCGCCGGCGCAAGATCCCCATCGTGCTGGCGATCCTGATCGGCGTCGTCGGGACGGCGGCCATGGGGATCTTCGACATCTCGGTGGCCGCCCTGACCGGGGTGGTCCTCCTGGTCCTCACCGGCTCGTTACGGGTCAACGAGCTTCACGAATCCATCCGGTGGGACATCGTCTTCCTGCTGGCTGGCGTGATCCCATTGGGCATCGCCCTGGAGCAGACCGGCGCCGCCGCGCTCATGGCCGAGTTCATCGTGCAGTACGCCGGCGGGTTCCCACCGGTGGCCATCCTCTCGATCTTCTTCGCGCTCACCCTGATCCTGACCCAGATCATCAGCAACAACGCCAGCGTAGCCCTGATGTTGCCCATCGCTGTCGACCTGGCCGAGGTCCTGGGGTTGAACGTGATCACGTTCATCCTGGCCTGCACCTTCGCGGCCAGCATGGGCTTCCTGTCGCCCATCGGGTACCAGACCAACCTGATGGTCTACGGACCAGGTGAGTACAAGTTCACCGACTTCATGAAGGTCGGCCTGCCGCTGTCGATCATCGTCGGCACGCTATGCGTCTGGCTGTTGACGATCTACTGGCCGCTGGCGGCCTGAGGGCCCTACCCCCGTTCCAGATCCTCGAAGTGGGGCCGCGCCTGAGGGGGCAGGAGGGGTCGAGGCGCGGTGAGGGGGCACCGGTCGGGTGGGGATCGTGCCGGCCAGTTGGTGTTCGCGCAGAAGCGCGTCCAGCTCTACGTCGCTCTCGAACAGGAAGATCCGGGTCGTGTCACCCTCCCGGCGGTAGAGCGCCGGCAACCAGGGATGGCGCTCCCAGGTCGACGGCCGGCTCATGCAGACCGTTGTGATCGCCCGCCAGCCGTCGGTCTCCTGGGACTGGAGCAGGTGCGTGCCCGCCTCGTTCCCGGCCAGTTGCCAGACCACGCTAGGGGTTGGTCGCTGGGACCCCAAAAGGTTGTGGCCGAAGGGCCCAGGGCCGGCTCCGTCGGCGTGGGGCACGAGAGGTCGAGGATGAGCGACGATGGACGTGACGGGAGGGTCGACCGATCGGTGGGCTGGTTCCCCGGCCCGGAGGATGAAGAGGGAGAGGCGGCGGTATTCCTTGGAGCGGGCTGAGGAGGGAGGTGACGAGCCGTCGGACCGAGCGGGGCCGGTATCCTCGGGTAGCTTCTGGACGCGTCGTTGGCAAGGAGCGAGAACGACGCATAGCAGAGCTATGCGGAGGACGAGCGACGCAGACCAACGGCGCGTCGAGACGGCCCCGCGACGGGAGACGGTGAGGAACCGACCGACTCAGCCGACGACCTGCTCCCACTTCTTCAGCTCGAGGACCTTGGACAGGGAGCTGCCTTCGACGATCTCCTGGCGCAGTCGGTCCTCCTGCTCCTTGGTCTCCACGCCACGGTTGGCGATCTCGACCAACTCCTGTTTGGGGATCACGACGACGCCGTTGTCGTCGGCCAGCACCCAGTCACCGGTGTGGAGGGTCTGACCCCCGGCGGTGATCTCGACACCGATCTCACCGAAGCCCTTGGGGTCGCCGGCGTTCGGGACCTCGTGGCGGGCCCAGACCGGGAACCCGATC
>CAZBKU010000197.1:0-3880 GCA_964492585.1 uncultured Thermoplasmatales archaeon
GACCGTTCGAGAGGCGCGGGGCAGGCGTGGGACTGGCGGTGGCCTCGGCAGCCTCGCTGGCCTCGTTGCCACCCAGGTCCACGACCACGACCCGGTACGTGTAGGTGCCGCCCCCGGGGGCGCTGGCATCCACGTAGGACGTCTCGTTGACACGGGCCAGGTGGGTGGCTTGCCGGTCCTCGTCCACGCGGTAGATGTCGTAGCCTGCCAGGCCCACGTCGTCGCGGCCCGGCTGCCACTCCAGGGAGACGTGGCCGCCAGGCGTGACCTGGGCGGTCAGCCCGGTTGCCGGGGCCGGCGGGGCCGCATCAGCCGGCAGGGTCACGCTGGTCGTCGCGGTGGCGGGGTTGCCAGCTGCATCCCGGGCGGTCACGGTGACCCGGTAGGTCGTGTCTGGGGCCAAGCCATCGACGGGGAGATCGACACCCAGGGCAGCCATGGTCTGCGAGACCTCGACGGTGGGGACCCCCTCAGCCTCGAGGCGCGCGGTCACGGTCACGGGCTCGTCGGCACCGAGCAAGACCACCGCCGTGCCTGGACCCGCGGCCTCGGCCCGGGCCTCCTCGATCGTCGGGGCGGTCCCGTCGACGACCAGCGGGAGCGGGGCGGTGACCACGTGGCCGGCCGGATCCTCGACCTCCAGGGTGATCACGTGCTCGCCCTCGGGAGCGTCGCCGGGCAGGGTGAACTGACCCCACAGGCGGTCGGTGGAGCGCTCGAGGAGGACGGGCTCGTCGAGGCCGACCGGGGTGCCATCGACGCGGCCGGTCAGCCCGGGTTGGCTGAGCTGTGCCCGGACGGGCACGGTATCGCCGGGGGCGAAGGCGGGCTTGGTCTGCTGGTCGGCCCCGCTCCCGGCGGTGCCGATCCAGGCCTCGACGATGGATGGGATATCGTCGTCGACTGCCACGGGCCCGCCGTCGCGGCCCTGGTTGCCGGCTTGGTCGCTGGCGACCACGGAGACCTGGTGGACCTCGGTCGTCTCGAAGGTGTGCTGGGCGGTGACCGTACCGTTCTCGATCCTGGCGGGCTCTAGGGTCTCGTCGTCGACGAGGAACCGGACGGTGCTGGGATCCAGCCCGCTGCCCTCGTCGAGGATGAAGGCCTCGAGGGTCACCTCGCCGGCGGGGGCCGCCCCACCGGGGGACGGGTGGACCATGCGCACCTGGGGCGGCGTGTTGTCGACGAGCACGTCGGTCACGTTGGTGGTCGTCCGGTCGAAGCCCTGGACGGCCTCAAGCCGGACCTCGTAGGTGCCATCCAGGAGGTCGCCTGTGGAGACGCGCACGCTGGTGGGCTGTCCGGGCGCGCCGGCGGTGGAGGCCACAGGGATCCTGCCGTGCTCGCTGACGAAGGCCAGGTTGTACGTGAGCGTGCCCTGGCGGGGTGTGGAAGCGTTCCAGGCCACCTCGATCGTTCCCGAGAGCAGGTCGCCGGAGATCGGCGCGGTGAGGTTGGTGTCGATCAGGCTCCCGGTGGTGAAGTTGATCGCCCGGGAGCCGGCGGTGCGACCGGCCTCGTTGGCGGGGACGATGGCGACCTGGTAGGTCGTGGATGGATCCAGGTCGGAGACCGGGAGGCTGTGCTCCGTGGCGGTCTGGTCGACCTGGTGGCGTTGCTCCTGGCTGGTGGCCGTGTTGACAAGGAGCACCGAGCCACGGGAGGGCTGGTCGGTGGTCCACGTGATCGTCGCGTTGGCGGCGGTCACGTCCTCGACGCTGGCCGTCTCGACGGTCACGGCGTCGGTGACCACGTCCAGGGGCAGGTCCACGGTGGCCTGGTTGCCGGCCTCGTCCAGGACCGACAGGGTGAGGTTGTACCCGGGGGGCTCGACCTCCTTGTCCAGGACGAAGGCGCCGGTGTGGTTGCCGGTCCCCGGCACGGCTGTCAGCCGAAGCTGGCCGGTGGTGGAGACCTCGGAGGTGTCCAGTTCGACCCGGTCGACGCCGAAGTTGTCGGCGGCCTGGACGTTGACGTTGACCAGGTCGCCGGGCCCGGCGGCGGTGCCACCGGGGTAGTCCAGCGTGGCATCGAGGATCAGGGGCTCGATCTGGTCGATGAAGACCGTGCGCTCGTTGGTCTGGGCGCGGTTGCCGGCGGTGTCCTCGATGACGAACCGGTACGCGTAGCCCTGGGCCCGGCTGGCCTCGGCGCCGTGCTCCTCGACCAGGTCCTCGACGACGTGGTCCCAGCCGTCGAAGGACAGGGTGCGGGTCACGCGGTCGGCCTCGCCCTCCTCGCTGGTCACGGTCGAGAGGCCGTGCTCGATCCCGTCGATGATGACCGACGTGCGGCCCAGGGGCCCGTCCTCGGTGGCGTTGACCGTGAAGCTCACCGGGTCGCCTGGTCGCACGAACTCGGACGACACGTCTGGCGAGGAGAGGGTGGGGGTGGTAAGGTCCACCCGCGTGGTCGCGGTGGCCGCGCTTGTCGCGACGTTGCCGGCCCGATCACGGACCTCCAGGCAGAAGGTGATGGCGTCGCCGTGGCTGGCCGGCCCGTAGGTGGTGTTCCCGCGAGATGGGAGCCGGGCCTCCTCCTGTTCACAGTCAGTTGCGCCGGGGGGTTTGGCGAACAAGGTCACGCCGTCCTCGGCGACGCCGCTGATCTCGTCGGTCGCTTCCCATCCGACGACGAAGGCCCCGCTGCCGGCGTTGCTCACGTTCTGGGTCATGCCCGACAGCCGCTGGCCGCCCTCGCCCAGCAGGGTCACCTCGCCGCCCTCGTCAGATGCGGTGTTGTCGTAGCCGAAGACCGCCGAGGCTGAGCCGTCGAGATCATCGACTGAACTGTCTGGTCCATGATCCTCGGTGACGGTTACGGTCAGGTCGTAGGCCGCTTCGCACCGGGAGGACCATCCTCCCAGCTTTGCCCAGTTCTCTTCCTCATCCGAATCCCAGGCGTAGAGGACCACCTCGCTCCCGGTCTGAGTGAGATTCAGATTGAGCCTATGGGACCGGTTGTCGAGGGTGATGCCCTGTGGCGGGTCTGTCAGGAGGCCGCCGCCACAGTCGCCGGGGTTACCCTCGTCGCCCGGGACCAGGGCCACCCCGAAGGTGGGCTCGTCGCCGTCGCTCTCGCCCAAGATCCCGACCTCGATGGTCACGTTCCCCCCGCTGTCCAGGTGAGCCTCGTTGATCCAGGTGGGGCTTGCCTCGACGGTGACCTGGGGCGGCGTGTCGACGCTGATCGGCTCGTTCTGCCGCAGGGCGAAGGCGGCCTGCTCCTGGCCCGGGCCCTCTTCGGCGGTGGTCTCCACCACGCGCGCGACGACGCGGACCTCCGCGTCCTCGCTGTCGACGGCCCGGTTGCCCCACTCGTCGGCCTCGGTTGCATCCCAGGTAGCCTGGGCTTGGCTGGGTTCCTGGCCGGCCGGGACATGGTCGATGAAGATCGGGACCTCGCCAGGCTGCTCTAGCCAGAACGTGTAGTCCTTGATCTCGAAGCGTTCGCTGAAGGCCTCGTTGGCGTCCCCGTCGATCGACGCCTTCAAGCAGACCTTGGTTCGGATGGGTTCGACCCCGGAGGAGCCACATCCGCCCTCGGCGGTGACATCAAAGACCTGAAGATCCAGCACGACGGCAGCCGGGAAGCTCTCGTCGGTGGCATCGTCGACCGCTTCGACCGACCGGGGATCCAGCAGGATGGTGGCCCCCCGGTCGGCGTTGTCTTGGACGGGGCAGACGATGCGGGTGGTGAGGCTAGCCTCCTCGACAATGGCCTCGATGAACCCGGGTAGGGCCAGCGGGTCCAGCCCGGCGAAGCCCTGGGCCCAGTCCTCTACCTCGCCCCGCCAACCGTTGATGAGGTAGTTGATCCAACCTCCTCCCGGGCCGTCCCCAAGGAACCATCTCTCGGGGCCGGGGTCGTACTCATGTGG
>CAZBKU010000197.1:3890-5652 GCA_964492585.1 uncultured Thermoplasmatales archaeon
GTCTCCGGGAATTCGTCTGTGGGATCAGGGGGGCCATCATCATCGATCCCTCCGGGCGTTGGGACCAAACCATCCCCCTCAGAGCCTCCGAGTTGGACGATGCTACCCCGGCAGTCTCTCGTGCCGGCCGGGGTCTGCTGGTCCTCGCCCGTCGTCTCCGACGACATCGACGAGGGTCGCTCCCGGTTGAACGTGTTCCGCCCGCCCAGATCGACGAGCAGGCCTTGGTTGGCGCCCTGGCTGTCGGCTTGGGGCCGAGCATCGTAAGCATCGTCGCCACCGCGGTCGAGGAGGAAGGCAGCCTCGCCCTCTCGGTGCGGCGCACACAGAGCCCCTACGCATGTGGGATCGAAGGCCCGGGTCGCCCCCTGGGACACGGCCAGCCGCTGGTTATCCTCGGTGGCGTTGGCCGCCACCGCCTCATAAGCATCATGGCCTTGGGGCGCGTTGCTGACCAAGAGGCCGATCCCTCGGGCAGCAGCCCCCTGGGAGAGCGCCAGAGCCCGCGGGATCCCCTGGTTGTCGGCTGCCAGACTGGTGTCGATGCGTGAGATGTAGGCGTTCTGGGAGAGGTCCGTGTAGAGCAGACCGACACCGTAGAAGCCGGCCCCCTGCGCGATGCCGAGGACCGTCCCCGTGTCGCTTGTACCGTCATCGCCGGTGTCCACGGTGGCCTCGAAGCTGTTGGTGCCGCCAAGCGCCACGAGGACGCCGGTGCCGAGGACGCCGGCACCCTGGGTGCCGGCCAGGAACCGGCCCACGGTCTCGTCGGTCGGGTCAACAGCGTCCTCGTCGTCGCCGACGCTGCCTGGGGTCACGTGGGTGCTGTAGACATCGTCTCCGCCCAGATCCAGGCCCAGGCCGACGTCCTGGACAGGCCGTGTGCGGTCTGTCGCGTGCCCGACGCCAGCGCCCACGGGCGCCAAGTATTCGTCGTTCCCGCCCAGGTCCAGGGCCAGGCGGGCCGGCTCGTCGAACGTGTCGCTGCCGATGCCACCGACGTAGACACCGAGCCGGGGGACCTGCAGGAGCAGGCCCTGGGGGTTGGTGCCGACCGGCCGGCCGACGGTGCTGGCGTCCTCCTCGGGGCCGTTGGCACCGGAGAGGGCGTCGAGGTTCCCGTCGGCGAGGCCCGCCGGGCGCCGGGCAAGGTCGGTGGTCCCCCGGGTGTCCCAGCAGACCGACGGGCTCTCGTCGCCGCTCTCGGTGCCGTAGGCGCCGCGGATGAGCAGGTGGTCGTTCTTCTGGTCGCTGATGTCCTCGAGGCTGAGGTTGCGCGCCCGGACCTCGTACAGGTCAGAACCGTCACCGTCCATGAACAGGGCCGCACCGCGGACCCGGCCCTCGGTGGGGTCGTCGTTAGCGTCGCTGCCAACCTGGAGCCGTGCGTAGCCTTGTGCCTCGGCGGGATCCGTGTTGGGGTCGGTCAGCTCGTAACGGTCGGCAGCCTCGAGGTCGATGAACCCGGCAAGGGAGGGAGCGCTATGGAGCGTGTCTGTGTTGGACAGCGGATCGACGTTGGCGGACATGTCGCCTTGGTCCAGCACGCCTTGGGCACGGCCGACCGTCACGTCGCGGCCACTGGCATCCACGAGCAAGCCGACCGAGGCACCCCGACCGTCGCAGGTGAGCGTCCGGTTGACGTAGCTCTCCGCCGACTCGCAGGCCGGCTGGGCGTAGCCGAGGGCCTGGGGCGTCTTGGCCTCGCGTCGATCCGACCCGGCCAGATCGGCCAGCACGCCCACGGCGTTGGTGCCCAGCG
>CAZBKU010000198.1:0-5564 GCA_964492585.1 uncultured Thermoplasmatales archaeon
GCGGTTCTCGCATCCGGGCGCGGTAGCAACCTCCGGTCGATCCTAGAGGCCGGGCGAGAGGGACGACTCGGCCCCGCCGAGGTCCGTGTCGTCCTGTCAGACAACCAGGATGCTCGCGCCCTCCGGATCGCACGAGATCACGGCGTCGAGGCGATCTTCCTGGACCCAGAGGGGCTGTCCAGGGACGCCTACGACGAAAGGATGGCCGATGAGCTCCTGCAGCGCGACATCGATGTCGTCGTGCTAGCCGGGTTCATGCGCGTTCTCTCCCCCGGCTTCGTCCGGCTGTTCGAGGACCGCATCATCAACATCCACCCAGCGATCCTCCCCTCGTTCAGGGGTCTCGATGCCCAGCGCCAGGCCATCGAGGCCGGCGTCCGGATCGCCGGTGCGAGCACGCACTTCGTCGTGGAAAAGGTCGATGCGGGGCCCATCATCCTGCAGTCGGCCGTCCCGGTGTACGAGGACGACACCGAGGAGACCCTGGCCGATCGGATCCTGCGAACCGAGCACCGCATCCTACCGGAGACCGTCCGTCTGATGACCGAGGGGCGACTCTCGGTCGAGGGCGACCGTGTCCGGATCAAGGGTGAGCTCCGGTTCCCAGGAGGTCCCGAGCTCGTCCCCGAGGTGACACCTTGATGGCCGAGGCGGAGGAGACCCAACGCGAGCGACTTGCCGCGCTCCAAGCGCGCGAGATGAACCTGGAACTGGACGTCATCGAGCAACTGCTCGATGCCCTGGGCGACCCCCACGCCGAGCTGGATGCCATCCACGTGGCCGGCACCAACGGCAAGGGAGCCGTGACGGGGTACCTGACCAACATCCTGCTCGAGGGGGACCACTCCGTCGGGACCTTCACAAGTCCCCACATCCACCAGGTCAACGAACGCATCCGGATCGACGGTGAGGACATCGGGGACAAGCAGCTCGAGGACCTGATCATGCGGGTCCTCGATGCCGCCGACGAGGCCGGCCTTGAGCCCACCTACTTCGAGACGCTGGCGGCCATGGCCTTCCTCCACTTCGCCGAAGAGGACACCGACCTGGCGGTCATCGAGGTCGGCCTGGGCGGTCGCTACGACGCCACCAACGTCCTCGTCGACCCCCTGCTCACGATCATCACGAACATCGGCCTCGAGCACGCCCAGCAGCTCGGGGACACCGATGAGGCCATCGCCCGGGAGAAAGCCGGCATCCTGCGCAAAGGGGTCCCTGTGCTGACCGGTGCCGAGGGGCTGGCTCTCAAGGCCATCTGGTCCGAGGCGGCCAAGCAGCGGGCCCCGCTCAAGGTGCTCCGGTCCATGGGCCGTCCCGAGGTCCTGGAGAACACCCTCGATGGGATTACCTTCAAGATCCCCGCGACAGGGCTGGGCGAGATCACCAGCCGGATGCCCTGCACACACAACGCGGACAACGCCGCCCTGGCCGTCCACTCGGCCCGGCTCCTGCGTGAGCAGGAGATCGAGATCCCCGATGAGGCCATCCTGGCCGGCATCGAGGGGACCTTCCTGCCGGCTCGCTGCCAGGTCCTCCAGAAGGGCCCCGCCTTCATCGTCGACGGCGCCCACAACCCGGACGCCGTCAAGGCGCTTCGATCCTTCGCCCAGGAGCAAGGCTTCGAGCGCCTGTTCATCATGTACGGCGTGCTCAAGGACAAGGACTACGGCACCATGACCGAGATCCTGGCCCCGGAGTCCCAGGAGGTCTTCGTGACCAAGCCGCCGGGCTCCGGCGACCGGGGTCTCAACGCCAAGGCCTTGGCCGGGGAGGCCAAGCGGTACTGCTCCCGGGTCCGCGAGGTCCGGAACATCAAGACCGCGCTGAAGACGATGTTGGGGACCGCCAACCCCGAGGACGCCATCCTCGTCTTCGGGAGCTTCTACCTAGCCGGCGAGGTCCTGAACCTCTCCAAGGATCTGATCCGGGCCTGAGGCTGGACCATGGGGCACACCTTAGACCTCGTCGAGGCCGAGGGCCGCCCGCTTGTCATGGGGATCCTCAACATCACGCCCGACTCCTTCTACCCGGACAGCCGGACACCCGACGTGAAGGCCGCCTTGGAGGAGGCCCAGAGCATGGTCGACCACGGCGCTCACATCCTGGACGTCGGCGGGGAATCCACACGGCCCGGGTCCCAGCCCGTACCGGCCAACGAGGAGCTCGAGCGCGTGCTCGCCGTGGTCGAGGCCATCGACGACCATCTCGACGCCCCCATCAGCATCGACACCCACAAGGCCAACGTCGCCGAGGCCTGCCTTGAGGCCGGTGCCACCATCGTCAACGACATCTCGGCCGCCCGCGACGACGACCGGATGCACCAGGTCGTCGCCGACCACGGTGCCGACCTGGTCCTCATGCACATGCAGGGCCGACCCAAGACGATGCAGCAAGATCCCTACTACGAGAACGTGGTCGCCCAGGTGACCGACTTCCTTGTGACCCAGGCTAGCCAGGCCGAGGCCGCAGGTGTCCCACGCGACGCCATCGTCATCGATCCCGGCATCGGGTTCGGCAAGCGCCTCCAGGACAACCTGGCCCTGCTGCGGGCCACGGCCACGCTCTCTGAGCTTGGCTACCCGTTGCTCGTCGGGGCCTCCCGCAAGTCGATGTTCGAGGGGTTGCTCGGCCGGGAGCTCGATCAACGCCTGGCCGGATCGCTGGCCGTGGCAGCCTACTGTGCCACCCAGGGAGCCCACGTGCTCCGGGTCCACGACGTCCGGGAGACGGTCGACGCCGTCGCTGTCGTCCAGGCGATCGAGGAGGCGCCAGCGTGACCGACGACGCCACGATCCGCTTGAACGGCATCCGGGTCTTCGGCCGGGTCGGTCACACCGAGGAGGAACGCATCGTCGGCAACCACATCGAGGTCGACGTCGAGCTCGTCCTACCCCTGGAACCCGGGACCGAGCACGACCTGGCCGGCACCGTGGACTACCGCGAGATCCATCGGCGGGTCGAGGAGACGGTCGAGGACGGCGAGCACCCCTTGCTGGAGGGCCTGGCCAGCGACTTACTGTCCGCCCTGGAGGCACTGCGTTGGGAGACCGCCACCGTCCGCGTCCGCAAGCCCCAGCCCCCCTTCAAGGGGGTCGTGGCCAGCGCTGAGGTCGAGATGACGCGGTCTCGGTGACCTTCATGGATCGCCCCGGGGGACCTCCGCTTACTCCTCATCCGGCCGGAAACCGGCCTCCATCGTGGCCGTGGGACCGTCCTGGGCCTCGAGAAGAGAGCTGACCATCCGGTGGCGGTGCATGGTGCGCCAGACCGCACGGACCAGGGACATGGATGGACGTGGTCGATAGAAGGTCTTTACACCGCGGTGACCGGCGCAAGCGACATGGTCCCCAGGAGCAAAACCTCCCTCTGGGCACCTCGTCCTTGGGGGCCCTCCACCTAGAGGCCAGTTCCATAACGTAGAAAAGGGGGTAGGGGGGTTGCTGGGAGCGGTGACAGGTTTGCGGATCAGATCTCTGGGGTTGCTAAGCGTCCTCGCCGTCGTCGCGCTTGCCGGTGCGGCTGCCGCGCAAGGTTCAGCGACGTTCACGGTCTCGCTCTCGGGTTCCGATGCGCCGGTATCGATCACCGGCGGACAGAGCCAGAGCGTCCCGATCGACATCACGCTCATGGGCGACGGCTTCGGTTGCAGTCAAGAGGTCACGCTGCCCGTCAACGTCACGGCCTCCTCCAGCAGGCTGTCACCGGCGGTCAACCCGGCCGGCCTGGAGTACACGGTCCCTGCCAACCTCTACAACTCCCAGGTCCCCGCCGACGCCGCACCTCCCTACAACAACACCGAATCCACCTCCGTGGACATCTCTGTCCCGGCAGGCCAGACCAGCGGGTTCTCCACCCAGGTCACCGTGACCGCGGTCTTCCCCGGTGGGAACTACGGGGTGGCCGCGGGAGGCGGCTGCGAGCCCGGCGAGTTCACCTCGGCCGAAGGCTCTGTGGCCATCGACGTCAACGTCGCCGCTGATTCGACCGGCGACACCGACGGTGGCGACGGCACCGATGGCGGCACCGACGGTGGCGACGGTGGGGCCCCCAACGGTACCGATGGTGCCGAGGACGACAACGGCATCCCGGTCGGTCCCTGGGCGATCCCCGCGGGCCTGGCCGCTGCCGCCCTGGCGGCCCGACGCCGGGACTGACCCCATCGTCACCGGGCCGTGGCACCCCACGCCCCTCGATCCTCTCTCTTCTCCCTGATCTCTTGGCCCCCAGCGTCTGCCCCCGTGCTCCCCGCGGTGGCGGAGGGTCCTCTCAACCTGTCCCTTTTTCTTCGCCACCGCTTTGCCGTGCTCGAACCCCCATGACCAAGGTCGCGGTCCTCGGCACCGGCATGTCCACCTTCGGCACGTGGGAGGGCACAAGCCTCCCCTACATCCACCAAGCCATCGACGACGCGCTGGCGCAGGCCCAGCTCGACCCGGGCTACGTCGACGAGGCCTGGTGGGCCTCCCTGGCCTTCGGCGGCGGCCAGCTGGGTAACCCCGCGGCCCTGGTCAACACGTACGAGGGCCTGGAGGGTATCCCCGCCCACCGGGTCGAGAACGCGTGCGCCTCCGGCGGGTTCGCCGTCCGGTCGGCCGTCCAGGCCATCAGCTCGGGCCTGACCGACGTGGCCCTGGTGGTCGGGTTCGAACGGATGAACGACCAGCCTCGCCATCGCCGCGGGTACTGGCTGGGCGTCTCGGGTGAGACCCCTTGGGAACGCATGGCGGGGGCCACCTTCCCCGGCGTCTACGCGCTGATGGCCAGCCGACACGCCCACGAGCACGGCACCACGAGCCAGCACCGGGCCGCCGTGGCCGTCAAGAACCACCGGTTCGCCGCCGAGAACCCCAAGGCCCAGTTCCAGAAGACCATCGACGAGGACAAGGCCCTGGCCTCGCCCACGGTCTGCTCGCCGCTGACCCTCTACGACTGCTGCGGCACCACCGACGGCGCCGCGGCCCTCATCCTGGCCAACCCCCAGGTCGCCGCCGGGACCCCCACCGAGGCCACGTGGATCACCGGGTCCGGTGCAGCCACCGACACCCTGGCCCTCCACGAGCGGACGAGTTTGACCCGTCTGGAGGCCACCGCTCGGGCCGCCGACCAGGCCTACGGGCAGGCCGGCATCGAGCCCGGGGCCCTGGACCTGGCCGAGGTCCATGACTGCTTCACCATCGCTGAGATCCTGGCCATCGAGGACCTGGGCCTGGTCGAGAAGGGTCAGGGTGGCCCGGCCACCGCCGATGGTCTCACCGACCGGGGCGGCCAGGTCGTCGTCAACCCCAGCGGCGGGCTCAAGGGCAAAGGCCATCCCCTGGGCGCCACCGGGGTCGGCCAGATCCACGAGCTCCACCACCAGCTCTTGGGCCAAGCCGGCGCCAGGCAGGTCGACGACGCCCAGGTCGCCCTGGCGCACAACGTCGGCGGCTCGGGGGCCACCTGCGCCGTCCACGTCCTCACCGGGCACGACGGAGGTGGCCGCTGATGGGCATCACCCAGGCCGCCTGCCACCTGCCCCTCCACCGCCTGCCGGAGGACCAGCTCGACCGGTCCCACCGTCGCCA
>CAZBKU010000199.1:0-5549 GCA_964492585.1 uncultured Thermoplasmatales archaeon
ACGGCCTTGGCGATCAGCGTCTTCCCCGTCCCGGGCGGACCGTACAAGAGCACGCCCTTGGGCGGGTCGATGCCCAAGCGCTCGAAGAGCTCGGGGTGCTTGAGCGGGAGCTCGATCATCTCGCGGACCTTGGTGAGCTCCTCGCGGAGGCCACCGACGTCCTCGTAGGTGATCTTGGGCGCGTGGAGCTCGGCCTCGCTGACCGCCTCCTCGCGGATGACGATCTCGGTCGACTCGGTCACCTGGACCGTGCCTCCCGGGCTGAGATCGATGACGATGAAGGGCAGGGCTCGGCCGATCAACGCGATCCCGGGCACGATGACGGTGTCACCTTGCGTGACCGGACGCTTGAACAGCCCGCGCTTGACGACGCCTTCGATCCCGGCGCCGAACTGGAGCTTCTGGCCTTCCTCGATGACGGGGGCCAAGATGATCTTGTTGGCGGGCTGGACCTGAGCCTTGTGGACGTGGACCTTGTCGCCGATGCCGACACCGGCGTTGTCCCGGATCAGGCCGTCCATCCGGATGATCCCCTTGCCCTCGTCCTCGGGCGGGGCTCGCCACACGATCGCCGCCGTCGTGTTCTTCCCTTGGATCTCCACGACGTCCCCGACCGTGAGCTCGAGCTCGAGCCGGGTCTGGGAGTCCAGCCGGACGCGACCCTTGGCCACATCCTCCTGGACGGCTTCAGCGACGCGCAGCGTCACTTCTTCTTTCGACGACATCGAAGGCGCATGCGGGAGCTTGTGAGATATAGCTTGTTGTCATGGCCCAGTGGGGCAAGCGGCCGGGTCCCGAAGGTCGGGCCCGCGCGAACGGGGCCCTACCCTCAAGGAACGGGCCGTTCGCCCAGGGGATCTGCCCGGTGGCAGACAAGCGTCCCTTTGGTCCGCCAAGGCCTTCTCTCAGGTCACAGACGGGCAGCGCCCTTGCCCGAACGCCACGATCCCGTGGACGTTGGACCCGGCGCTGTGTCCGTCGGGTCCCTCGGGTGGCCGACGACCTGCTCGACGGTGTCGGGATCTAGGAGGCCACCGCCGAGGACTGGACCCGCGTCCTGGCGACGTAACGACAGGGTCGGGCCAAGGCCACGGTGAACCTGCTGATCGGGACAGTTCGGGCGGTGCTCAAGGAGCACCATGGCGGAGAAATCCCGAAGGACACGGACAACATCCTCGAGCTCGACCATGTCAAGCTGGGGACCAACGCGACCATCCTTACCGATAGCGATCTTGAGGCGTTGCTAGTGGCCGCCCGTGAGCCGACGAAGTCGCCTCGGTGGTGCGCTCGCGAGGACCTGGACGTCGCCATGCTGTGGCCGCCGATAACTACGTCGGCGATAGACCCTATCTGCAGGAGCGCTTATGCGAACAAGCCTCCTGTATGCTGGATCAGCCCGACCATGTGGTGGGGGTCCTAGATGGGCACTGTTCGTAGGCGTGTGAGACGCGCTTTCCAAGGTACGGACGCGAGGGGTAACGGTGTGGGGGCGTCTACGGCGTCAAGTGCAGGAGCCCACGTCGTGGTCCCCGATGGTGCCGTTCACGGTGGCGTAGGACACCTCGAAGGTGCCGTCCACCTGGACCCTGGCGCCCGTGTCCTCCGGCACCCACAACCGGACCATGTAGTCCAACGAGAAGTCCGGCGCGTACGCCTCGTACCCGGACAGGTTCAACGTGACGTTCCCGGAGCCTTCAGCTTGGGCGTCCGGGGTGAAGCTGGAGAGGTTCATCGCTTGCACCATGAGCGTCTCGGGACCGATGCTGGTGTCCCACGTGATGGTGACGCTGGCCTCATCGAACCGGGTGCCGTTCGTCGCGTCGAAGAACCCCAAGCAGTTCCTCTGGTCGGCGATGGGGATGGGGACGAAGACCGGTCCCGCGGGCGTGAACAGGGACACGTCATGCCGGGGTCCCGTGACCGGGGTCCGGTACTGGGTGAACTTGAGAGGGAAGGTCTCGTTCGTCCAGACCTTCTCGATGGTATCGTTCGTCTCATTGACAGAGACGTTCATCTCGGTGAGCGTGTCGTTCCCCCCGATGGGGGTAGCGTCATCCATGGGGAGGATCAGCGCGGCCGCGATGATGACCGCGACGGTCAGGGTTCCGACCCCAACCCACGTCAGCCTTCGGTCCATCAGTAGGTCACCTGACAGGTCACCGGCGCGTCCGGCGTCGGCAGAAGAGCCTGGCAGTCAGGCTGGACCTCGTGGCAGTGACCGTCGACACACTGGACGGCGGTCTGACCGTCGTAGATGCCGATGTACAGGGGCACGTCAAGAGCCCAGGACGGCATCGACTGTTGGGTCAAGGCCGGCACCGACTTGGAGTCGTGGCACCTGATTTCACAGGTGTCAGGTTCCCTGTCGAGGAGGTCGCCGCTACCATCCCCATCCTCTCCACCACTGGTGCTACCGGCGATGCTGCAGTGGACGTGGGTGGCGCTGTCATCGGCCGCGGTTCCGTCACAAGACCCCAAACCACTCGTGCTCGTCTTCTCGCTGTCGTCATCACAGAACCCGTCGTCACGGTTGCACGTGGCTTGCGCCCCGCCGCAACCATGCCCTCCGCTGACGCCGTGCTCACCGTCGTCTCGGTCATCCACGACGATGCGGAGCTTCTCGTTGGCATCGCACCCAGGGCTGGACTCTTCGTGCGCCGTCACGCTCGCGAAGGCGAAGACCATAGTGGTCATCGCCAAGGCTGTCGCAATCAAGATTGTTGCTCGTTTCATATCCCTGTACTACCGAGGCGCCTCCTTGACACCTCTAGCGCCTACGAGGCATTAAGGAATCTTAACTCCTCGGGAAATGCGTGGTTACCTCTTCGGAGAGATTTCATCGCCGTGATGAAGAGAACTAATCGCAAGGGGCGACAGCAGCGATCACAAAACCCCCGTATGGAACTCGGCTCCCCGAACGTACGTGGCCGCGGGCTGCGAGGAGCACCCGCATGAACAACCTCGAGCCTTTGTCCACGATCGTCAGCGGAGTTGCCCAGACGGAAGCGTCGAAGGGCCTGAAACAGTAAATTAATGTCCTCGCCTTAGCGACGATTGTCCCCACCCTGACTATCGCCGCACCGGGCTGACCATCGCTTGGTAGGCCCGGTTGCGCCGGGCCGTTCTTGGCCTAGATCGCGTCATCGAGGGTCCGTTGCCGTGACGGTTGGACCTCGTAGCCATAGACCCGTCCCCAGGACTCGCAGCGTGCGCAGTTGCAGTGAGCCTCGTGCGGCGTCGGGACGCCGCCCATGATCTGCAGGGTCGTCTTACGCTTACGGTCGGCCATGAACCCATAACGCCTGTGGAGGATGTTGCGCTTGCCCTTCTTCCAGACCTGGAGCCTGTCGTTGTACTCCTCCAGGCCCTCGGTGAACTGTTCAACGATGAGACGTTCCCGGAGGTTGTCCTTGTAACAGTGCCACCAGATGGTCCCTGCGTCCGGCTCGTACTTGATCTTCCGGAAGTCCACGATCTCGCGGATCTGGTAGGCTATCGGTGGCCATCCAACGGGGCCCTGGGCAAGGTTCTTGTAGGTCTCCGGCGCCTGGAGGACCATGTCCCCGGCTCCAGAGGCCGAGCTAGCCATCGACGGCTGGCGCCAAGGCATCCGGTTCGCCGCCAGCCACATGGTCCCCCACCACCCCAAGTGTGGGCACCTGCACGGCCACACGTACGCGGTGAGCTTCCGGTTGCGAGGCACGGTGCCCGACGACGGCATGATCGTGGACTTCGGCATCGTCAAGGACGTGCTCCGGGAGGCCGCCGACGAGCTGGACCACCAGTGGGTCCTGCCCCGGCAGCCGACCGATGGGACGGTCCGGACCGAGGGCGACGCGGTCATCTACGAGGTCGGTGAGAAGCGCTACGATGTGCCGGCCGTGGACGTCACGTTCATCGACGTGCCCGTGTGCACCGCCGAGTTCCTGGCCTGCCACTTCGCCGACCGGTTGATGAAGGAGGTCGAGTGGCCCGACCAGGTCACCGGCTTCGACGTCGGCATCGACGAGGGGTACGGCAAGGGTGCCTGGGCGACCAGGGAACCGTAGAAAAGGGGGAGAGGAGACCGGGGCATGGGGCCCCGGCCAACCGGTGGGGTGGGTTTCAGCAGATCGGGGCTTGGACCTCCACCTCGTGGCTGGCCACGTGCCACGAGCCGTCGAAGAACGCCTGGAAGAACACCTCGTAGCTGGTCAGGCCCCTGCAGGTCTCGTAGGCGTACAGGTCGTGGGTCAGCTCAGAAGCGGTTCCAAGGTCCCGGGTGTAGGTGTTGCCGTCCTCCACGAACCGCACCTTCCAGCGCACGTTGGTCGGGTCGGCCCGCGTACCATCTTCCCGGCAGGCCCAGCCCGCGAGGTCGACGGCCCGGGCGTAAGCGTCGCGGCCCTCGAGGAAGGTCTCCTCCTCGAAGCGGTTGGCCTGGAACACGGTGCCGTCGGCCGGTGTGCCGATGACCGCGCCGGAGCTCGCGCCGGGACAGGCCTCCACCACCGTGATCTGGACGGTGTCGGTGGTCTCGCCGCCCTCGGCGTCCTCGGCGCGGAACGTGATCGTGTGCGTGCCCAGGCTCAGGTCGCGGGCCGTGCGGTTGTGGGCCTGGCCCAGCGGCCCGTCGATGCTGGAGCGCCAGCTGACCTGGTCGTCGTCCAGCCAGCGGGTGCGGTCGGGGTCCCAGCTCCAGGCCCTCAGGTCGAGCTCGGCCCCCTGAGGGAACCGGGCGCCGTCGCTGGGGGAGGTGATCTCCACCTGCGGGGCCCGGTTGATCACCTCGAAACTGACCCTGTCGGTGGCTCGCTTCCCACCGGCGTCGGTGACCTCGGCCTCCAGGACGTGGTAGCCGACGTCCAGTCGGTCGGCGTCGATGGGCACGCGCTGGCCCTGCTCAGGCAGCCGCTCGCCGTCCAGGGTCCAGGTCACGCTGCCCTCGAAGGCCTCGCGCCGGTGGCCCGCGAACCAGGGCTGCGGGAGCATGCCGCTTCTGGGGGTCTGGGCGTGGGCATCCTCGTGATCGTCGGCGTGGGCCATCAGGTGGCTGATCGCGCCCAGCGGGTACGTGCCGCCGTCGGCCGGGCGCACGATCTCCAGGGTGGGCGCCAGGTTGTACCCCAGCGCGCCACGGACCGCCCCCAGCGCGTTGACCACGCGATGGACCTCGTCGTCCGGGCTCGGGTGAGCGGTCTCGTACAGGATGCTCTGGATCTCCTCGACGCTGAGCGCCGGGTCGGCAGCGAGCATCAAGCCGATGACGCCGGCCACGTAGGGGGCCGAGAAGCTGGTGCCGCAGACCCCCCAGTTGGGCACGTTGGGGATGCTGCCGGTCTGCCAGGCTCCGGAGGCATCGCGGGTGGGCCAGCCCCCCGTCGGCATGCAGTACGGGGCGTAGATGTCCACGGTGTTGTCGCTGTCGAGCTTGCTGCCGTAGTTGGAGCCGGGATCCCGGTAGAGCGCGAAGCGGCCGTCCTGCAGGCCGCCGACGCAGACCACGCTCTGGTACTCGCACGGCAGGATGTCGCGCTTCTCCCGGAAGACGCGCTCCTTGTCGACGTTCT
>CAZBKU010000200.1:0-5510 GCA_964492585.1 uncultured Thermoplasmatales archaeon
CCATGAACTACGCCCGCCAGGGTCTCGAGCTGCCCGACCGCCGTGAGCTGTTCCACCAGGTCGTCCGGGAGACCGACATGGGCTGGAAGCAGGCCGCCTACCTCTTGGACCACACCCTGGCCTGTTGGGAGGAGACCGGCCAGGCCGGCGGGATCCTGGGCTACGACCGGTTCGACCGGGAAGCGACCCGCCGGATCGTCGACCTGGTCACCAGCACACCGAACACCCACCGGGCCCGGGAGCGGCTCGAGATCCCGGCCGACCTGGACGTCGCCGTCATCGGCGCCGAGGACCTTTCGGCCCTGGATCGCAAGCTCCTGCCCGACCGGTACCAGACCATCGACCCGTTCACCGACGGCACCTTCCAGCTGCCGCCGGTCCACCTGTTCCCCTCCACCGGCGCCATCATGGCCACCCTCGAGGACCAGCTCACCCCGGACAACGCCCACGATGTCGCCATCGTGCTCGATCCAGGCAGCTCGGCCCGGCCCCTGGTCGAGGCCCTGCTGGACGTCAAAGGGATCGAGCACCAGCACGAGCAGACCCTGGCCGAGGACCGGGACCTGCGGGCGTTCCTCTCCCTGTTGCGCACCGGCCTGGACCGCGACGACCTGCGGGGACGGGACGTCCGAGGGTTGTTGAGCGAGCTCGGCAGGCCCCTCCCGGCCCGGGACGAGAACAAACGCATCGACCGGTTGACCGGGTCCGGCATCGGCCAGCTCAACGACCTGTGGGACCAAGTCGACGAGGCCACCCTGGGCCAGGCCCTGTCGGCCTACGCCCAGTGGCGCCGCCAAGGTCTCCCGGACCTACGTGAGCTGTTGGCCGACCTGGGCATCGAGGAGGCGCCCGTCGACCGATCCACCCTGCAAGCCTTGGCCTACTACCTGGAGACCTTCGAGATCGAGACCGACCGGGCCGACGAGGGGGTCTTGCTGGCCTCGCCGACCTCCAACGCCTACGTCGACCGGCCGATCGTCCTCTACCTCGGCCTGGGCACGGACTGGGCCAAGGAGACCCCGGTCTACCCGTGGACCGACCGGGAGGACCACGCCGCCCGGGACCGGGCCCGTTTCGAACGCCTGCTCCAGAACGGCCAGCACCAACTCTACCTGGTCCAGGACACCCGGGGGGGCGACCCTGTGGTCCCCTGCTTCCACCTCCACGATCTCCTCGAGGCGACCCTCGAACGCTTCTCGGACCTCGACGGGATCCGTCACGCCCCGCCACCTGCTCAGGCCGGCCAGGGCTTCGAGCCCGAGGACGTGGGCGTCGAGCCGCGGACCCGGCACACCATCAGCCCGACGCGGCTGGCCACGTTGGCCTACTGCCCCCGGGATCTCTACATGGACCGCCTGGTCGACACCGTCGAGAACCAAGCCCTGGTCAAAGGCAGCGCCCTGCACGCCTTCGCCGAGGTGTGCGTGGCCCACCTGGACGCCGTCCAGGCCGCCGACCTGGATGAGCTGGTCGACCTGGTGCTGGACGACCTGCGTCCATACCTGGAGCCCGGTGATCAGCCCATCGCCCGGACCGAGCTCCGGGTCGGCATGCGGGCCCTGATCGCCTACCTGGAGGGGAACCCGCCCCAACCGGCGACCTACGAGGCCTACATGCCGAGCCCGCACGCCAGCGAGACCAACCGGTTCGCCGAGCACTTAGGCGTCCAGCTCGACACCGGCATCACCGAGCGCTGGTTCGAGGACCGCGACCTGGGGCTCAAGGGTACCATCGATCTGATCCACCGGCCCGATCACCTGGTCGACCACAAGAGCGGGCGCACCCAACCCTCCCGGGCCCAGGCCGCCGCCCAGGCACGCCCGCCCACCGAGACGCCGGATGATCGCTTGGGCTTCCAGCCGACGGCCTACCTGGCCTACCACCGCGTCGCCGGCGGGGACCAGGCGCTACGGTTCAGCTTCCTCCACCTGCTCAGCCAGATCACCGAGGGGCTCAAGGGCCAGGCCCAGGCCGACGGGATCGCGACCACGCTTGCCTACCATCCGACCACGTTCCCCGAGCACCTGGCCTCCCGTGACGCCTTCGAGGCGCTCCAGACGAGCCAGGACAAGGAGACGGTCCTCGAGGGGCTCGGCTACGAGACCTACCGCGGGCTCGTCCAAGCCCACGACCTGGCAGCGATCACCGCTCCCGATGACCTCCTGGTCACCGACCTGGCCGATGACCTGCTCGAGGTGGCCGTCGACCGGGTCGGCGACCACAAGTACGTGCACAAGACCGTCCCCAGCCTCCTGCGGGCCATGGCCAAGCAGCGCCTGGAGGCTTTCTACCACGAGGACCTGGATGCCTTCGAGGCCTTCGTCGAGGAGCAGCTGGACGCCCTGAACACCTACCTCTCCTCCAGGTTCCCGGTGGGTCAGGCCGACCTGTCGAAGACCAACCATCCCGACCTGCTCCTCACGCATCTTGGAGGTGACAGCCGATGACAGGTGGGACCGACCAGACGACCCTGGCCACCGGCGGCACGGACGAGGACCCCAACGACCAGCAGGTCGATCTCATCGAGACCATCGACGGGATCCTCCTGGTGGACGCAGGGGCCGGCACCGGGAAGACGTTCACCATCGCCCGCCGGTACCAGGAGATCCTGGACGCCCGGGGCCTGGAGCCCGACGACGTGCTCCTGATCACCTTCACCAACAACGCCGCCGAGGAGATGCGCGAGCGTATCCTCCACCTGGGCGGCGTGCCGGCCAGCAAGCTGCGCGAGGCCCCGATCGCCACGTTCCACAGCATGGCTCGGCGGGTCCTGGTCCGCCGGGGTTTCCACGCGCCCCGGCGCCTGGGGGTCGAGGAGCCCCTGGCCCCGAACTTCCGGGTGCTGGAGGACACCGTGCTCGAGGCCGAGCTGTTCCAGCGTTTCCTGCACCGGTTCCGGCGCGAGCATCCCGAGCACGCCGACCGGTTGGCCGCCCTGCATGATCCCGCCAACCTCCTGGACCTGGTCAAGAACCTGGCCGCCAAGGGCATCCTGCCGAGGGCCGATGGTTGGTACCGGGACGGCCGGGAGCAGCTGCTCGGGGACCGCCAGGCCCTGTTGGAGGCCTTCGAGCAGGTCAACGAGCGTCGGGGCGGGCGCCAGTCCAAGCTGAGAAGCAAGCTGGGCGGGTACCGCTCCAAGCTCTTCCTGCCAGGGGCCCCGACGTTGGACGAGCTCCGGGAGGGTGACGGCAAGACAGTGCAGGTCACCTGGGCCAAGCAGGCCTTCGACCAGGACAGAGAGGACCTCTTGGCCTTCGTCCACGACGTCTACCTGGGCTACCTGACCTTCGCCCTCCAGGAGAACGCGCTGAACTTCTCGCTCCTGCTGGCCCTGGCTTACGTGCTCCTGGTCGAGGACGACGAGCTGCGGGCCGAGGTGCAACGCCCGTATGTGATGATCGACGAGTTCCAGGACACCAGCGAGATCCAGTTCCAGCTGGCCCTCCTGTTCAGCCAGGAGCCCAACCTGTGCTGTGTCGGTGACTGGAAGCAGTCGATCTACAGCTTCCAGTACGCCAACGTCTCGAACATCCTGGCCTTCCAAGACCGTCTGGCCCGGTTCACCTCTGCGCTCAACGCCGACCGGCGACGCGTGCCCTTCGACCGGGAGGTCATCGGCGAGGTCGGCCGGATCGACCTGACCGAGAACTACCGCTCCACCCAGGCCATCCTCGACGTCGCCGAAGAGGCCCTGGTCGTCCCGGGACGCCAGGAGGAGACCCTGGACGAGGAGGCCATCCGTGAGGCCATCGTCCACCTGCACAGCAACGCCCGGCATCCGACCAGCCGGATCGAGGCCCTGGTCAGCGACGACGAGATCGAGGCCGTGCTCGCCAAGCTCCAGGCCATGGTCGGCGAGGAGGCCTACGGGATCGAGGACGACCAGACCCACGAGCTGGTCGCGCCAAGCTGGGGCGACATCGCCGTGCTCACCCGCACCCGCAGCTTCGCGTTGGGCCTCCAGGAGCGGGCCCGGGAGCTGGGCATCCCCATGGCCTTCGAGGGCGGGGTCGAGGTCTTCGCCACCGACCCCGGCAAGCTCCTGCTCGCCTGGCTGCGCCTCCTGGAGGACCCCCACAGCCGTCGGGGCTGGGCCGTGATCCTCGAGCTGGCCGGTTACACGCTGGACGAGGCCGATCACATCCTCTCCCGCCGGGCCTACCCGGAGGCGATGACGACGTTCCTGGCCGAGCTGGCCAAGCTCCCGTCGGTGGGCGCCCAGGCCCGGGCCGTCTTCCAGCGCTACGGGCTGCGCGACGGGTTCACCGAGGCCCTGGTCGAGACCGTGCAGACCAGCTTCGAGGGGACAGGCCTGGCCCCGGCCGAGCTGGTCAGGTTCATCGAGGACAGCTGGGAGGCCAACCGGACCACCGAGGTCGACGACGACCACGGGGACGTGGTCACCGTCCAGACGATCCATGCGGCCAAGGGCCTGGAGTACCCGATCGTGGTCCTGGCCGACCTCAACGAGCACCGGTTCCCGAGCACCGGCGGGGGCTACCCCAGCGTGGTCCGGTACCGGGAACCCTTGGGCCTGCGAGCCTCCAAGATCTACGGCGAGGTCGACGGCCGAGCCTACGCGTACGACGACTGGCACGCCTGGTTCTTGGACAGGTGCGTGCCGACCACCGACTACGACGAGGAGCGTCGCTTGTTCTACGTGGCGATGAGCCGGGCCAAGCAGCACCTGATCCTCACCGCCGAGGCCGACCGACCAAGCCCCTTCTTGACCCACCTACCGATCGAGGCCGAGCCCGACGACCAGACCCCCGAGCCCATCGAGGTCGACCCCCACCCCGACGCCCAGCCCCTGAGGTTCCCCACGGCCGATCGGGCCACGGCCCGCCGGGCCACGGTGGGCCAACTGGTCGGCGAGCCGACGATCGAGGGCGGCAAGGGCCGCGTGTTCGGCGCCGAGCTGCACGACCTGGCCGCCCGCTACGTCCGGGGCCAGGCCACCGAACCATCCAACGACGACCAGGAGCGGGTGGCCCAGGTGATCGACCGGTTCCGGGACAAGGGCACCGTCGAGCTGCAGGCCGAGGTCCCCTGCGCGCTGCCGGTGGACATCCACGGCACGCGCCTGGTCATCGGTGGGACCATCGACCTGCTCTGCCGGGCCGGCGACCGGATCGAAGTGGTCGACTGGAAGACCGCGCCGGCCGGCCAGGGCCTGGAGACCTACGAGCGCCAGGTCGGTCTCTACGCCCACATCGTCCAGGCCGCCCTGCCCGACGCCGAGGTCCACGCCTGGCTGCACTACAGCGAGGAAGACGAGCCTCGCGAGGTCGACCCGTTGGACCGGGAACAGGTCGAAACGCTCGTCGCTGAGCACCTGGACGAGACGGCCTGATCAGGGGCGTCGCGGCAGGCTCCCACACGAGACCCGAACGCTTATCTCGGATGGCTGGCTTGCCCGGTTCCCGTGCCTTATGGCGCAGAGAACTCACCCTAGCGGGGTGGGGTAGCCAGGAGATCCCGTCGGGCTCATAACCCGGAGATCGGTG
>CAZBKU010000201.1:0-5493 GCA_964492585.1 uncultured Thermoplasmatales archaeon
GGCTCCGTCACGCGGGCCACCATCGCCACCTTCGGCGACACCGTCCACACGTTCGTCGACACCTCTGACTACGACGGCGTCTTCGCACCCAACTACGAACCACTCGAGGGCGCCGGCGAGGTCGACAGCGGCGTCGGTCTCGGACGGATCGACCACACCGTCGGGAACGTCGGCGAGGGGCAGATGGAGACCTGGGCGTCCTTCTACGAGGACGTCTTCGGGTTCCAGCGGTTCGTCGGGTTCGACGAGGACGACATCTCCACCGAGTACAGCGCTCTGCGCTCCGTGGTCATGGCCAACGACAGCCTCGGGATCAAGATCCCGATCAACGAGCCCGCCGAGGGCAAGAAGAAGTCGCAGATCCAGGAGTACATCGACTTCTACCCGGGTCCCGGCATCCAGCACCTGGCCATCACCACCGAGGACATCGTCCAGACCATCGCCGAGATGCGCGAGCGCGACGTGGACTTCCTCGAGGCCCCGGACACCTACTACGAGATGCTTCCCGACCGGATCCCCGTCGATCACATCGACGAGGCCATCGACGCTCTGGAGGAGCTTGGGATCCTGGTCGACGAGGACGAGTCCGGCTACCTCCTGCAGCTCTTCACCAAGCCCATCCAGGACCGCCCGACGATGTTCTTCGAGATCATCCAGCGCAAGGGCGCCGAGGGCTTCGGCAAGGGCAACTTCAAGGCGCTCTTCGAGAGCATCGAGAAGGAGCAGGCCAAGCGCGGGAACCTCTGATCTGCCACCGGCCGGGGGCCCGGCCGGCTGACCGCTGAGGCCGGGCCCAGCCTTCCCGTCTCAGGCCTCGATCACGTCGGCGACCTTGTTCCGCACGTCCTTGAGCTTGGCCTGGGCCTGGTCGAGCTTGTCGGCCGACGTGGTTTTGAGCCGCTCGGCTTCCTCGCCGGTGGCCTCGGCCATCTCGGTGATCTCCTCCTTGGCCTCGTCGATGGCACGGTCGACCTCGTCGAGGCCGTCACCGACGGCCTCCAACGCCTCCTCGCCCTGGTCCTTGCTCTTCTTCCGGAGGTCGTGGGCCTTGGCCTCCAGCGTGTCGAGCTGCTCGCGCATCTGATCGGCCAGGTCCTTGGGTGAGGTCTTGGCGGCTTTCTGGCTCCACGATGTGCTCTCGTCGGTGGACGGTTCCTGGGGCATGCATCTCTAGGCGGTCGGGCAGAGGGTAAAAGGCTTTTTTCAGGAGGTCCGAAGGCTCCAGCCCTCATCGCTGTCGGGGGTGGAAAGGGATGCCCCAGGTGCCGTTCGGCTCCCGTGAAACAACCCTTAACCCTCGACCACGGCGTCACCGGCCCGATGGCTCTTGGCAAGATGGAACACTTGGACACCCAAGCGCGAAGCTGTGTGGAACGTTGCATGGAGGCTGCCGAGGCGGCCGAATGGTGCGCCGATGCGTGCGCCGGGATAGGCAAGGAGATGCAGACATGCATCCGGCTGTGCCGGGACGTAGCGGACCTGACCACGCTCCATGCCCGGTTGATGGTCCGGGATTCGGGCTACAAGGCTGGGCTTGCCCAGCTCTGCGCCGAGGCCTGCAGGGAGTGCGCTGAGGAATGCCGCAGGCACGACCACGAGCACTGCCGGGTTTGTGCAGACACCCTGGAGGACTGCGCGGCCAGTTGCGAAGGCCTCTTCGAGAGCACCTGACCGCCAGGCACCGGACGCCCAAGGCGGCTCTCGGTCGAGGGCCCGAGGGCGAAGGCCGGGATCCCGGGAGGAGACCGGGGGACCGTTCCCTGCCGGATCGGACCGATCGGGCTTAAGAGATCTTACGCGCGGATCACCGGCAGCTCGAGCCACATGCCGGCGAGCTCGTGCCCGGGCACGCTGCACCAGATGTAGAGACCGTCGACATCCGGTACCGTGAACCGGACCTGGTCGCTGTCCCCGGGTTCCAGGTCGGCCGTCGACACGATGGCGCCGTCGGTCGGGGTCCCGTCGTGGTCGTCGGCGGCTTGCGTGGCCGAGGTGATGTGGGCATCGTGCTGCTCGCTGTTGTCCAGCGGGTTGTGGAGGAAGAGGATGGCGGTGACCCCCGGTCGCATGGGTGGCGCCTGGCCATCGACCGCCTCGAAGCACATCTTGCGGTCCGGGCACGCTTCCTTCGCGGTCAGTTCGATCCGGCGGATCTCCGTGTCATCGGTCATGGGGGGTGGCTCCGGTCGGGTACCGGACGGTCAGTCGGGCCTCTCGGAAAGCATCGTTGTCACGTCAGGCGAAGCCAGGGCCCGTGCCGGTGCGCTGCTCACCCCCGGCGTCGGACGTTGTCCAGCAGGGCCTCGTCGAGCTCAGGGCCTTCCGGAGAGGCGTGGAGGACCGAGACATCGCCGGTGGTCTCCATCACCACGGCCCGCACCTCCTCCAAGCTGATCACGTTGGCCTCCCGGAGCTTGGCCCGGAGGTCGGCCTGGGTCATGCTGCCCTTGCGCAGGTTGTCATGGAGGATCTCTTCGCCGTCCATGAGAAGCAACGGCTCGTTGTCGACGAGGCCCGAGAACCACGACCACCGGTGACGGAGCACACCGACCCCGATCTGCACGGCGTACAACCCGGCCAGGGCTACGATCCCCTGGAAGAGCGGTGGGTCCTTGGCCACCAGGACCGTGGCCACCAACGACCCGATGGCGACCGTCACGGCGAAGTCGAACCCCGAGAGCTTCGAGAAGCTGCGGAGCCCGGAGATCCGTGTGAACAGGACCAGGGACAGGTAGATCCCCGCGGTGGAGACCAACACGAGCCCGAGCGCGTGCCACGGAGCGGTGATCCAGTCGATCATAGCTGCCACGACCTGGCACGGCGGGCTTAACCGTTCTCTAGCGCGCCCCGAAGCGCGCCATCCCGTCGGCACCGCCCCGGCCAGGTAGCCGGGAAACCCGCCGCCAGGAGGGCATCTGCGAGGTAGATCGGGGCGAGGATGCCAGCGGCCCACCCGACCAGGTCCACGCTGAGGAACGCGACGGCGACCCGGTCCCCAAGACGGCAAGCTGCATACGCCGCCAGGGGGGAGGGGGAGCGTGGCCATCTTCCTCGGACCGGCGGTGGTGCTTGATTCCTGGGCCCCGGGACCCCCTTCCAGGCACCGACCGGGTGAGCTCGATCGTAGGGGCGCCATCGCGGTTCGACGCTGGCGCATCGAGGACCGGTCCGGCTCCGATCACTCCACAGGGTGGACGGAGGGCCCTCTGCCGATCGACGTTTCGACCAGCGTGAGAGATAGGGTTTCAACCATGCCCCTAGAAGCCTAGGCAGCAGAAGACGATCCCCTGGAGGTCTCGGTCGACCGCAGAGGATCGAGGGATGGCCGTCCGGTCCGGCAGGCCACGCAGGCTCTCTATGGAGGGCCTGTGGGCCATCCTTGCTCCGGAGACAGGTGACGTTTCCATGACAAGCGACGGCCCGACGGCGAAGAGGCGAGAAGCGCGGTGGCACGGCTGGGTGATCGGGTCCCTGGAAGGACAGGGAAGACGGTTCGCGGAGGGCGCCGAACAGCTCGTGGACGAGGTCGAGAGGGCCGATGGCGCCCCCTCGCTGTCGGTGCTCGAGGACGAGTTCAGGCGTTTGAAGGAGCAAGCCGCTGAGCTCCGTGACCGGGCCAAGCAGGGCCCCCGCGGTGCAGCCCAGCAACGGTCGGCCTGGATCCAGGCATCGCTCGAGGAGGTCGAACGCTGGTTGCGGGCCATCGGCTCGGATCGAGGGGTTGCCGCGCAGCGGGCCCACCTTGCCGACCGGCTTCGACGCATCAAGCGGGAGATCGAGGACGTGGCTGACGAACTCTCACAGTAGACCGGCTCGACCGCGAACCTGCGTCGACCTTGGCCCTCGGTGGGCCCTCTGCCTGCTGGTCCAGGGTTAAGTCATCCCTGTTCGAGGCCTCCAAGGAGGCCGGGTCAGGTGGCCTCCTCGTCGGCGTCCGCGGCCTCGGTCCCGACGTCCTCCTCGTGGTGGGCCTCCCCACCGAGGATGCTCGTGCTCCGGCCCTCCTCGGGGTCGGCCTCGGCTTCCTCGACCATGCGGTGCTTGGCTTCCACCAGGCTTGGGATGCAAGACCGGCCCGCCGGGCCGTCCTCCTGGGGGACGGTGTCCTCGTCGGGTTCTTGATCGTCGGTTCCGTCGCCGGTCTCCTTGGATGCCATGGGAGGTCAGAACTCCAGGGCGGTCACATCTCGGCCTCGATCCTCTGGATCAGGTCGGCCCGCTCGTCGTCCCGATGGATCTCCAATCCCAGATCCTCGGCGTGGGAGGCCAGCTCGGCCCGGGTCCAAGCCTCGAGCTGCTCACGGTCGGTCCCGGGTGGTCCGCTGGTGGGGTTGCCGGTGCGACGGTCTAGCCCGTCGTCGGCCCTGCGCCGAGGTGGGGCCTCGTCGGTGCGGGGGTCCTCCTGGCGCTCCTGCGGGGGCTGGGCTTGCTCGTGGCTCGTGCCAGGCTCCTCGAACGGCTCGGTCCCCTCCTCGCCCGGGTCGCTCTGCTGATCGTGCAACGGTTCACCCTCGAACCGATGGGCCTTGGCCGCATCGGTCCCGGCGGTGAACGCCTCGTCGTCCTCGCTGCCCGTCGGCTCGTCGGGGGTCACGGGGGCCAGACCTCCCGATCCTCGGCCGGAGTCTCGCGACGCGCGTCGTCCGAGCTCTCCTCCCGTCGACTGAGCTTGTCGATCAGGGTCTGCCGCTCGATTTCGGGGTCGACGTTGAGGCCGAGCTCAGCGGCCCGTTCCAGAAGCTCGTCCCGGTTCATGTCCTCCAGTTTCTCGCGCGGCGGGGCGATCGGGCCACCGCCAGCCTCGGAGCGGTCGCGCTGCCGGTCCTTGGCGCGGGGCGCGTCCTCCTCGAGGGTCCAGGCGACCGGGTCTCGCCCCTTCGTGGTGCCGGGCGCGGCGGCTTCCGGGTCGGCCGGTTCGTCATCCCGCGACGGGGCGGTCTCGGTCGAGGCGTCTTGCTTGTCGATACCAGGGTCGTCCATGAGGATCCCAGGTACCCCTTGGCCGGGACCCCGACAAGGGGCTTGTGGCACCATCCTCGAAGGGCGCGGGAGCAGCAGCACCAGCCGGGACAGGTGGCTGGGGGTCACCCGCTGAGGTCGAGGTCCTCGTCGAAGACCTCCTCGAAGTGGAGGTCCAGGGCGTCCTGGACCATCTGGGACATGGTCTTGTCCCTGAGGATCCGATGGGCGTGCAGCTTGAGCTGCAGCTCCTTGGGCACGCGCACTTTCAGCCGCTTGGGCTCGTCGAGATCGCGAACCTCGGAACCAGGGTCCATGGGGTGTCCCGCCCGGTCATGGGTCCCGGGACGGATGCCTCTTGCGCCTTACATCGTCGGGCGGGACGCGCCCTTCCGTTGGACGTCAGGGATGAGATGTTCGTTGAGCCGGCCAAACGGCCATTTGGTAGACCTTATCAGTCTCGGGCCCCGTAAGAAGGGTTGGTGGGTCATGGCCAGCGAACCGGCCGACACGTCAGGGGATGACCGGCTTGCC
>CAZBKU010000202.1:0-2908 GCA_964492585.1 uncultured Thermoplasmatales archaeon
CCGGGAGCGCTTCGAGCACGTCCAGCAGCACTTCTACGATGCGTGCGAGGAGGGCGAGGACGAGTGGTGCGGGTACAACTTCTTCGACTCGGGCTGGCCCCTGTGGATCCGGGTCTACCCGCGCTGGGAGTGCCAGCCGGCCGGGCCCCAGGCCTGCGTGGTCGCCCAGCAGGAGTTCACGCACTACATCACGGGGTTCTACCACGAGCCGGCACCCGAGGGGTACTCGGTGACCGATCGCTGACCCGGTCCGGACCCCGGCCCTCGACGGCACGGCCAAGACCCGACCCTTCATCTCCCCTGGCCGGCCTTGGCTCTCCGTGGCCCAGCTTGAGGACCCGATCCATCTCGGCTCGGTCGAGGCCGCCAACCGGCTCTACCGGGCACCGTTGCTCGAGGTCGCCGGCAACCGGCCCGATGCCGCCGAGATCCTCCAGCGCGAGCTCGAGCCGGCCGCCGAGACCGGCACGGGCTTGATCTTCCAGGGCGCCTGCCTGGTCACCCCGGAAGGCGGCCGCACCGCGCCGGGGCTGACCCGGGTCCACGACCCCGCCTTCGTCGAGACCCTGGCACCGGCCGTCGAGGCCATCCAGGCCCACGGCGCCACGCTCTTCTGCCAGATCGGGCACGGGGCCCTGCAGTGCATGGAGCTCTGGCACCACGGCTACCGGCAGGCCCACCCGGCGCTGACCACCTACGCGGTCAGCGAGCCTCCCTGGTGGTTCAAGGCCCTGTGGAAGACGCCGATGCTCATCGAACCCAACCTCGAGATCTTCTCCACCGAAGAGCTCCACGCGCTCGCAGAGAGCTTCGGGGAAGCTGCCGGGTACCTGCACGAGGCCGGGTACGACGGGATCCACCTGGCCGGGGCCAACGCCAGCATCTTCCAGCAGCTCTGGAGCCCGGTGTTCAACCAGCGTACCGACGCCTTCGGCGGCGACACGTTGCGCCAGCGGGCCCGGTTCATGGAGCGCGTGGTCGAGGAGATCCGCGCCCACACCCATCCCGAGATGCCGATCACGACCAAGGTCCCGGCCGAGACCGCCGCCCCGGGCATGGTGCGCGGGGCCTTGACGATCGAGGACGGCGTGGAGATCTGCCGGATCTGCCAGGAGATCGGCATCGACGCCGTGGCCCCCGTCCAGGTCGGCGTCACCCGTGACCAGGCGGTGGCCCGGGGCAAGTTCCCGGCCATCGCCTGGGAGGACGACCGGTGGCAGGCGGGCTACGAGGACGCCTTCGGATCGACCTGGCGTAAGCAGGTCCTCGAGACGGCCAACCGGGCCGCGGCCCTGGCCCTGCCGGACAAGCCAGCCTGGAACGCCGGGTTCGCACGCAAGGTGCAGGCGGCTGTCGACATCCCGGTCCTGTGCGAGGGCGGCATCCGGGAGCGGGCCCAGATGGACCGGCTGTTGGCCGACGGCGCGTGCGACATGGTCGGCATGGCCCGGCCGTTCTACGCCGAGCCAAGGATCGCCCACCGGATCCTGCACGAGGAGGACGCCGAGGCGTTGTGCGAGAGCTGCAACAACTGCACGGTCCCCCAGGTGACCGGAGCCCCGGGCGTGTGCCGGACGCCGGATGTCCTCGCTCGGCGGGGCCGGTTGGACAGGCAGGGCCGTTACGGCGGTCAGGCTCCCTCCTCGGGGAAGCAAGCTTGATGGCAGAACCGGCCGGTTGGCACAGGTGACGATGCCACCGGCCCCCAACCTGACGCTGCCCCCCGAGGTCGCCGAGCAGACGACCTGGCTGGCCGACCGGGTGGCCCTGGTGGAGACCACCGCCGGGTTCCCGTCGGCCCACGGGCTGCTGGTCAGCGATGGGGACCACACGACCCTCTTCGACGTGGGCCTCAGCGACGGCCAACTTGTGGACCTGGCCCCGGTGCTCGACCAGGTGGTGCTGACCCACTGCCACCTGGACCACGTGCTTCGCTGGCCGCTTCTGGGCAAGCTTGAGGACCCACCCGAGTTGGTCGTCAACGGTCGAGAACTAGCAGCCTTCCAGGGCGATGATCTGGCCGCTTTCCTGGGGGTCCACGGGGAGGCTGTCGAGGTCCTCGAGACCGAGCTGGTCCCCGTCTCCCCGAGCTTCCGGGAAGATCTGGAGACCTTCCAGCCCGGCCAGCCCCTGGAGCTGGCGGGCACGCGGTGGGAGACGGTGCCCGCCCCGGGCCACTCACCGGGCCATTGCCTCTTCCATGAGCCCGACCTGGGGATCCTGTTCTCGGTCGACGTCGAGTTCTCGGGCCTTGGACCGTGGTACGCCTGGCCCCACTGCGACCCGACCCGGTTCGAGCAGGCCGTGGAGGACGCCCGCCCCTTGTTCGAAGCGGCCCGGGTGGTGGCCCCCAGCCACAGCCCACCCATCATCGACGACCCGGGGGAGGTGGGCAAGGCCCTGGACGCGTTCCAGGCCCACTACGACCAGCGCGACCGTGCCCTCTACCAGGCCCTGGAAGCACGGGGCAAGCAGGGCGCCACGGTGGACGAACTGGTCCAGGAGGTGGCCCTCTTCTACGGGGATCACCTGGAGAGACATCCGAGCCTTGCCTACTGGTCAGGCGTGATGACGGACAAGCACCTCGAACGCCTGGCTGCCGACGGCGCGGTCGAGGCCCGCGGCCCACGATGGTTCGTGCGCGCCTAGCTAGGATCCCGTCGAGCCGCCGGTCGGTCGATCGGGGGGCCGGGATCCTTGCCACCGAGCCTCCGACGGGCGGTCAGCCGGGTCCCGGTGGCCGGCACGTGATCGGTGGCCGCCGGCAGGCCGACCCGGGGCATGTTGCCGTAGACGCACTCACAGGTGCCCGGCTCGACACGGTAGGTCTCGTGCCAGATGCCGACGGCCGGGACCGGCCGTCGTCTCTCGGCATCGCCAGGTGGCGACCCCTCGATGCCCACATCCC
>CAZBKU010000202.1:3008-5484 GCA_964492585.1 uncultured Thermoplasmatales archaeon
GTGTAGGTGTCCCTGAGGCAAGCCTCGGTCGGTTCTTTGGACCGCAAAGCGGTGCATCCCGTCGGCTGGGCCCAAGGCGCGGGGTCTCGACGGATCCAGGGCGGGCCGGAAGGCTGACGAAATCGCGGTCAGACGCTACAGCCAGTTGTTGCAGGAGTCGGCCCTGGGGAATGTGTTCGTAGCCAACTCGAGCCGGAGTGAAACCGTTCGAGCTGGCGGGGTCCACTTAACCCCGGGCCAACTGAGAAAGAGCCTTACGGAATGAAGGGGTAATGGCCACGGCCGGATTCGAACCGGCGTCGCGCCCTCGGTCTCACATGTTCCCGGGACGGGCATCATGGGGGCGCTGGATGTCCAGGTTACCTCACGTGGCCAGGGATAGAGTCAATCAAGTTCCAAGTCGACCAGTTCCAGAAACCGCCGAGCTTTCTCGATGTTCTTAGGCTTGGGAAGAATCCGGATGTACACCCCCGGGGACCGGTACTCTTCCATTGCGCCTTCCTCCTCCTTCGAGATTTCGCCTTCCCGCGGCTGATGACTCGACGGGGTTGAGGGTGATTCGCGGATCTTCTTAGGGGACGCCTCGGGGAGGTGGAGGTTCTGGTCTTGCCAGCCGTGTTTTGACGCCGGGCTATCTGGGCCGGAACTCTCGGGGACTTGGGTGCCCCCTTGCCGTGCTTCCCCGTTCCTCACTAAGCGAATTTTGTTGTTATCGTACTCCACGAGCCCCGCATCTGCGTAGAGTTTAGCTAAGAACTTCGCGCCTTTCCGGGCATAACGTGCTGAAACGTCACGGTCCTTCGCCTCGTACACGAAGTCCTGTAGTTCGTGAAGGGTGAGAGTCGGGTGCTCGGCCAGCTTGTGCTGATACACGACGTCGAAGACAGGATGGTTCCGCAGATGCCTCGCCCAGAGGCTTTCGAACTTCTCCGTCCGACGTGCCTCCAAGTAGTAGTAGAGGCGCGCCCCCACATCGGTCACCGAGTACCGTTGGATCGAGGATTCTCCCCGATCCGACCGAACCCGGCGCTCGTCCAGCAACCCCAAGTACTTCACGTACGATAGGAGCCGAGCAAGGGGCGTTCCGGATGGGATCCCGTCCATCCGCTCCGCCGCTTCACGAGTGAACTCCCGACCTAGCTGCGGTAACGCATGGAGGAACTCCTTGAGCCGGGAGACGCTAACGACACTTGTGTCGCTAGGGACCTCCAACTCAGAAAGCGGCAGCTTCTGCGTCATGATTCTTCATTGTCTGCGCCCCTATATAAGTCTTGTTGCTCTATGTGATTCTGTAACGGTGAGAAATGTACAATTACGTATACTTCTATACATTTTTCTGCTGTTATTTGCACGCAGTGCGGAGGATACTCGACGATATGATGCTCTTTCTCGTTATGCGCCTACTCCTGGACGAGTACTGTGATGCACCGGGTAGGGGCAGACCGTACGGACACAGCAGTAGAAATCATCCCTTGGATGTGGTCCGAGGGACGAGGTCAACGCCCAAATGGCTAGCTGCCGCATCGAGAAACCGCCGAAGCAAGCACCCCATTAAATCTGGGCGCTCCGTCGACGTATTATTTTAGAGAAAGACCGCATCGGATGGGCGCGCGTTCGGGAGCGGTCACCTCGCTCTTGCTCCTCTCCGGACGTCGTGACGGGCCCTCCCGAAGGCGGGCTCGCCGTCCCGATCCGCCCTTGCAGGCTTGCTCCCGGCAGCGTTGGCCGCCGGTCGCGTCCGCGGGTGCGGGATCGGGGGCTGGTAGGCGCCGTCATCGCTGACAGCCAGGCAGGTACCAGCACGTGACGAGGCACCGATCACCCTCCGGATCGATGCCCGGAGGCGGGCAGGTGGTGTGGCCTGCCGGTGCCGCACACCTCTCGGCGTCCAAGCCTCCGGTCGCCACCGCCTTGCGGCGATGGTCGCCGGTGCAGGTCCTCCGGCGGGATCCGCCGGGTCGTCGGGTCCCACCCGCCTTGGCCTCGGCGGCCGGTCGCGGGTCGTCCCCGTGGACGCCAGCGGCCCCGTCCCGGGTACCCGAGGGCACCGGTGCGGGCGCTTGCGCGTCCATCCTGCATCCGCACGGTGGCGCCGGGCCCGAAGGGCCTGACGGTCACGGCGTGCGGGGCTCGTGCCACGTCGTCCTTCGCGTGCCGGCGTGCGGGCACCGCGGAGCGATCCACGGTGCCTGCCAACGGTCGCCCGCTGGCAGATGCCTGCGACATCCTGACCCCGAAGGGTAGCCGGCGCCCGGGGTTGAACCCAGGCAGCCTTCCGACCGGCGCAAGGCGCCGGTCGGCTTGCACGCCCTTGCGGGCGTGCTCCGTCGGCGAGCGCTGAGCGCTCGCGTCCAGGCCGACGCGAGAGGTCGGACCGTACGCGCGCCCGACGGTCCACGAGCGGCAAGCCGCCGGGACCCTCCGACGCGGGCAACCTTACCATGGCACGGTGAGACATATCATTTTCTCCGAGTCG
>CAZBKU010000203.1:0-5383 GCA_964492585.1 uncultured Thermoplasmatales archaeon
AGCTGGACCCCAGCGCCAGCGGCGACCTCTCGGCCAGCCACGCCACCGAGATCGCCACCAGCGCGGCCGGTCAGGCCGGCATCCCGTGAAACGGTCGGGTGGCTACAGACCCTAGGGGCTCTGCCCCTGCGGTCGCCGGGCCTGCGTCCCCGACGTGGGTCCGGCACCCGACCCCCCTACCCCAGGCGCCTACCCGGCGGATGGGGGCTCTCACGATGAACAGGGCTCGTACCATGGTGCGGGCGCTCGGGGGGTCCCGGTCCGTCCGGGACCCCCGGGTGTCTACACTCCGTCGGGGCGGCCCAACCTCTCTTCTCTCCTCACCCCCCTCGCCATAACGATGCGAAGGGGTCGGAAAGGGCCAACGACCCCAGCAGGTCGATCACCACCATCCTCGACGGTCCTTGGAGCCCCGTCGCGGGATCGGTCCTCTCCGGGCGGTCTAGGGTCCCCACGGTGAGCGTCCGCTGTCGGGGATCAGACCGCGTCCAGGATCGGTGCGAGGTCGGTATCGTGCTCGATGGTGGTCGTCCAGTCGGGACCGATGCTCTTGCGGCGCTCCAGGAAGGCCTCCAGCGGACGCTTGAGCGACGGCTCGAACCGGTCGTTGCCCACGATGCGCTGATCGCCGAAGACGAAGGTCGGCACGCGCTTGACGGCCAGCTTCTCCTCGGCGGCCTCATCGATCAGATCCAGCCGGTACTGGTAGCTGTGCTGCTCGATGGCGTCGAAGAACGCCTCTGGATCCAGCCCGACGTCCTCCACGATCCCTGCCAGGACCTGGCGGTCGCCGATGTTCTTGCCATGGGACCAGACGGCCTCGAAGACGGCGTCGTTGTAGGCCTCGAAGGTCTCCGGGCCCTGCTCCCTGGCGTAGAGGGCGCCGCGGAGGGCCAGGTTCGAGTTGATGCCGATCTCGGGACCGTCGAGCTCGAGGTCGACCTCGGCGGCCATCTCCTCGACCCAGGAGAGGTACCCGTCGGGGGCCTCGATCTCGTGCTCCTCGCCGGCGGGGACCGCGTTGGGGTAGATCTCCCACGGCAGGAACTCGATCTCGATGTCGTACTCACGCTGGAGCCGGTCGGCGCGCTCCTTGCCGATGTAGGCGTACGGGCAAACGTAGTCGAAGAACACGTACACCCGGGGCGACTCGATCTCTGGGCTCATCGTCCCCCCCTTCTGGGCCTTCGCCCTTGAAGCTATGGTTGGAGGCGGGGACGCTGGCGACGTTCCGACCTGTCTCCAAGAGGCTTGGTACCCTCCCATCCCGACATAGGAGGTATGACACGGACCACGACGACCCTGATCCTCCCCACGCTCGTCGCGATGACCGCCCTGGCCCCTGCCGGTCTGGCTCAGCCCGCTGGTGCTGGTCCTCCATCCGAGGGCCCCGGCGGGACCGACGGTGCCGCGGGGGAGCAAGGCCTTGACCGCGGCCTCGACGTCGTCCCCGACTTCGCGGCAGCTATCCTAGAGACGATCCGCGGCTGGTTCCTCCCGGGTTAGCCCAGGGCCCTTGGCGCCACCCTGGTCGGAGGAGCCCCGCAGCCGCTTCCTCCTGGCTCCTTGCGCGTAGACGATCCAGACGGAGGGACCCGACTCTGGGATCCCAGCGTCGTCGAGATGCCGGGACGGCCGTGCGAGCCCTTCAAGGCCTAGCCGTCGGTTCGGAGGCCGTGGACGAGCGCCGTCTCATCGCTGCGGCCAGCCTCCTGCCCACCCTGGCCGGTATGCTGCTCCTAGACGTCGCCCTGCTACCTGCCGCGCTGGGTGGCCAGGGCGGGGTGACTGGGGCGACGGTTTGGATCGGTGCTGCCCTTGCGATCGCCGGCGGTGCGATCCTGGTCCTGCGGGCCGGGACCCGGCTCCGCCAGGGCATCCTGGGCGGCCTGTTGACCCTCCCGGTCGGCTTGGTGGCCCTTGGCTGGGTGACCCACGGCCAGGTCGGAGAGTTCTCGGACTTGGCCGCAGTGGCCACCTGGATGATGGCCCTGGGAGCCTACTTGGTCTTCCTGGGTGCAGCGTTGTGGATGCTGGCCACCCAGGGAGGCCGGGCGATCCTCGTCCTGGTCCTGGGCCTGGGAAGCGCGTCGTTCCTCCTGGGTCTGGTCTCCACCCGGACCGCCGCGATCCCCCCCGCGTCCACGCCCCTGTTCCTGGTGGGTCTGCCGCTGGTGGCGGTCACGTTGGCGGTGGCTGGCTCGCTGGCCATGGTCCTGGCCACCGGCCAGCAGGACCCCAAGGTCGGTTGACGAGCGGCCGGGCTAGGCGTCGTCGAAGTCCCGCTCGATGCGGGAGAGCTCCGGTCCCTGCTGGTCCTGGTACTTGGAACCCCGTTCGTGCCCGTAGGGCCGAAGCGCGGCGTTCTTCATCTGGTGGAGGACGATCTGGCTGATCCGCATCTTGGGATGCAAGGCCACGGGCACCCGGCCCAGGTTGGAGAGCTCCAGGGTGATCTTCCCCTTGAACCCCGGATCGCACAGGCCGGCGGTGGCGTGCACCACGATGGCCAGACGGCCCAGGCTGGAGCGGCCCTCGACCATGGCGACCAGGTCGTCGGGGATCTCGACCCGCTCGTAGGTCGACCCCAGGGCGAACTCGCCGGGATGGAGGATGAAGACGTCCCCATCCTCGATGTGGACCTCCTCGGTGTACTCGCTCTGGGTCCCCTGGTTGGTGGGATCGATGTAGGGGACGTGGGTGGTCTTGTACACGACGAAGTCGTTGCCCAGCCGCAGGTCGATGCTGGAGGGCTGGATCTGGAGCTTGGGGTCGTCCAGCGGGTCGACCACGAGGTCGCCGTCCTCGAGGCGCGCCTCGATGTCGCCGTCCGAGAGGATCATCGCTCCTCCAGAGAGAGGGTGGCATACAAACCTATGGGGCCTGCTTCCGGTGGGCAACCAAGCCGGGCAGCCCTCGACAGACGCCTTGGACCACGGCACGACGCCCGTCACCGCCGCCAGGGTTCGAGGATCTCGCCGTCCCGCTCCCCGTCGATCCGGAACTCGATCCAGCCGATACGTCCCTGCTCGACAAGCTCCCGGATGCGCCGCTGGTCTTTGGTCGTCCTGGAGCCGGCGGCTTTGATCTCCACCAGGTAGACCGCGTCCCCGGTGAACTGGACCCCGTCGATGGGGTCGCCCAGGAACCGGAAGCGACGGGGGTCGAAGGGCCAGGTCTCCATCCAGGGTGCGAACTGCTCGGTGAGCTGGCCGTACCGGGTCGACTGGGAGCGCTTGCGCGACCGGGTCTTGGAGAGGCGATGCTTGAGCTTGCGCCGGGAGCGGACGACCAAGTAGGTCGCTAGCCAGCTGATCCCCAGGAGGCCCAGGGCGATCCAGACGAGCTCGATGGGCACCTCGACCATGGGTCACCCCAGGCGCTCGATCTTGGCCGAGCCGACGTGGCGGTAGCGGTCGGGCATGCAGGTCATCACGATCACCTGGCAGTCGCGGCCCGCGGTGGAGAGCACGGCCCCCATGGCCTCCAACCTGGAGGGGTCCGAGTAGCCCAGGGCGTCGTCGAGCAGGAGCGGGCCCCCGCCATCCTCGGCCACGGTGATCGCGCAGGCCAGGCGGGTCAGGATGCTGAGCTGCTCTTTGGCGCCGATGCTCAGGCTGTCGTAGGGCACGGTGCGACCCCGCAGGGTCCGTGATCGGATGGTCAGGTCCTCGTCGAGGGTCACCTGGAACCCGTCGCCGTAGACGATGCGGCCCAGGCGTTCGATCTCCTCGCGCAGGGGGCCGACGTAGGCCTGCCGGGCCTTGGTCCGTTCCTCCTCCATGACCTCGTAGAGGAGCTTGGCGGCCTGGGCCCGCCGCCGGACCCCGTCGAGCTCGCGCTGGGCGTGGGCCAGCTCGGCCCGTTTGTGCTCCAGCTTCTCGTGGAGACCTTCCTGTTCCCGAGCCCGCAGGCTACCTCGCAAGCCCTCGAACTCCTTCTCGAGCTGGCGGACCTGGCGCCGGGTCCGTTCCAGCACCTCCTCGGCGTTGGCGGCCTTGGCTCTGACCGCTTCGGGGTTGGCCTTCTCGAGAGCCGCTTGGGCCTGCTTGCGGGCTGTGGTAGCCTTCTCTAGCTCGGTCTCCCGGGCCTCGAGGACCTGCTCCAGCTCGTCGTCCGTGGCGGTCTTGCGGGCAACCTCCAGCCGCTCGCGGGCCTGGGTGAGCGACTGCTCGGCGGCCTGGGCCTGGAACTCCAGCTCGCGGATCTGATCGCGTTGGGCCTCCAGGGCTTGCTGGGCCTGCTCCTGGTCCAGGCGGGCGTCCTCGAGGGTCTGCTCGGCGGTCTCGAGGGCCTTCTCGGCCTCCTGGTGGAGCCGTTGGGCCTCGTCGGTGTCCTCGGGGAGCTCGGGCCCGTCGGGGCGTTGGTCGGGGTAGCTCTCCACCTGGGCCTCGAGGTGTTCCGCCGCCGCCTCGAGCTCGTCGAACGAGGCTCCGTCGAGGGCCTGGGCCTGCTGATCCTCGGCGCGCTGCAGGGCCTGCTCGGCTTGCCGGCGGGCGTCGTTGGCCTCGCGGGCCTCGGCGAGGTCGTCGGCGCCGGCGTCCTCAAGCAACCTGGACCGCTTGGTCTCGGCGGCCTCCAGGTCCCGGCGGAGCTCCTCGGTGCTGCGTCCGGCATCGATCTCGAGCGAGAGGAGGTCTGGGACCTCCAGGGCGAGATGCTCGGGGACCGTGACCTCAAGCTCCTGGCCGGCCTCCAGCTTCTGGACCTCACCGTCGACCTCGACCGCCAGGTCCGTCTCGGTGGTCAGGTGGAGGGTGGGGCCTTGCTCCTCCAGGCGGTGCCGGAGGCTCTCGACCTCCATCTCGGCTCGGGTCAGGGCATCGACCATCTCATCGTCCACCTGGATGCCGGCCAGGGCCTTGCGGGCCCGTTTGGCCTCCTGGCGGGCGTCCTGGACCCGCTTCTGGGTCACGGCCAGACGGCCCAACTCCCGGCGCCGACGCAGGTGCTCGAGGTCCCGACGTCTCAGGCGCTCGGTGGCTTGGGCTTCCTGGTGAGCCTCCCGGGCAGCCTCGTGGGCCGCCCTGGCCTCCTCGTGGGCCTCCTGGACCCGTTCGAGGGCCGGGCGTTGCTGCTCGAGGATGGCTCCGGCGTCCTCCAAGGCCTCCTCGGCGTCCTCGACCGTCTCGATCAGGGCCTCCCGTCGTTCGAGGTCCTGGCCAGCACGTTCGAGACGTTCGACGGCGGTCTCCTCCTGGGCCACGGCTTTCTCCAGGGCTTGGTCGAGGCGTTCGATCTCGTCGAGCTTCTCGGCCCAGGTCTCCTGGCGGTCCTCCAGCTGGGGCAGCTGGGCCTTGGCGGTCTCGATCTCCTCCTCCAGCTGGCGGCTTCGCTCGACGTCGTCTTCCAGCGCCCGGTACCGGCGCTCCAGCTCGGCGAC
>CAZBKU010000204.1:0-5382 GCA_964492585.1 uncultured Thermoplasmatales archaeon
ACGGTGGCGAGACCTGGGACGAGCCCATCCAGCTCAACCTCGACGACACCCAGAACGACCAGTTCCTCCCGACGCTCAGCGTCAACCCGAACGGCGTGTTGGACGCGGCTTGGTACGACCGACGCCACGACCCGGACAACCAGCTGCTCGACGTCTACCACCGGTTCAGCCCTGACGGCGGCCAGACCTGGTCCGAGGAGCTGCGGGTGACCGAGGTCTCCAGCGATCCCACCCACTCCAAGCACCAGGGCGGGTTCACGTTCATCGGCGACTACATCGACATCGATGCCACCGAGGACTGCGCCTGGCCGGTCTGGGTCGACACCCGGTACGAGAAGGCCGACGTCATGACAACGTGCATCGAGCGGCCGGGGAACGTCACGGGCTGATCCCCTAGCGGTCAGACCATCGCGGGGTTGGCCCCCGAAAAGCGTTTAAGCGAGATGGCCGTCGCCTTGTCCTGTGTCTCCGGTGCTGCCATCGTCTCTTCCTGCTCAGCAGGGATCAGACCCCCGTTCCGTTCAAGGAACTACTAAGCACCGAAGAGATACCCTTGGGCGCGTAGGGTAGTCTGGATATCCTTAGGGCTTCCGGAGCCCTGGACCCGTGTTCGAATCGCGGCGCGCCCGCTTCCAGACCGACATGGGGAGCTGTGGCGCTGTCGGTCTGGAGGTCGCATGAACGCCCTGGCCTGGCGAGAAGGGCGTTCGTGCGAGCCCTGAGCCCGTCAGCTCCTCCTCAACCGGCGGAGTGACCGCGCCAGCAACCGTACGGACCGCATAGCTCATCCTCGACGATCCCGCTGCAGTACGGTGAGATCCCGCAGGGGACCCACGTGTCGTCCACGGGCAACGGCTCCAGGGAGGCTGGGAGCACGATGTGGGTGAGGACGTAGTCGGTCTCCCCTGTGGCGTTCACGCCCACCGTGTAGTGCAGGGTCTTGTGGGCGGTGAAGACGATGGTCGGCCCGCCCCAGATGTGGTAGAGATGGCACAGACCGCTTCCGATCGCGAGCGAGGCCACCTCGCGGCCCTCGGCGGTCGTGTTCAGCGCGGCCACGTTGATGATCAAGCGTTCGCCTTCCTGCAGGTGGATCTCGAAGACATCCTGCCCGTCGGCAGGATCGACATGGTCCCTGCGGGCACCGGCGGGGGTCCCCAGCCGGTCGGGTTGGGCCGGGCAGGGGTGATCGGCCGCCGCGGTCGGGGTCACGGGGATCGCGGCCAGGAGCAGGATCGCTGTCAGGATCAGCGCGCGCATGGGAGCCTCGAGAGGGCTAGAGAAGGTCGGCCGGCATGACGGTTGCCCGCCAGCAACCAGCCGGTTGCAGCCTCAGCTCGGCTCGGGGCCAGCCAGGGCGGCCACGGCGGCCAGCAGGACAGATAGGAGCAGCACGCCGATCACGGGTACCAGGGGGAGGACCACGGCCACCACGGCGCCGGCGACCAGCGGGCCTTGCAGGTTGTCGCTCATCAGACCCCGTTGGATCCCTGGCTATGAACCACCCACGGAACCGGTCGGTCGCGACCGAACAGGTCGCCGTCCGAGGCCGGCGCGACCGCCCGTCGCCCGAGCCAAAACGGTAAAGAGGGGAGGGTGGATGTGGGGCCCCGCACACCCAGGGCGCGTAGGGTAGTCTGGATATCCTTTGGGCTTGCGGAGCCTAGGACCCGTGTTCAAATCACGGCGCGCCCGCTTCCGGACCGACATGGAGAGCTGGCGCGCTGTCGGTCTGGAAGTCGTACGAGCGCTCCGGCCTTGGCCGATCGCGTGCGTTGGCCGGAGGGTTCGTGCAAGACCGAGGAACCGAGGCCCCGGCCCGAGGCCTGACCCGCTCAACGACGTGGCCACAAACCGGGTCTTCGGATGGTCACGTGGGCCCCTCATGTCGAAACCATCGAGGCATCTCCGTCTGAGCGTCGTCGTTGTGACCGCTGCCCTGCTGCTGTTGGTGCCGGCTGTCGGGGTCCTGGCTGGCCAGGGTGGGGCCCAGGCCGAGCCGACCGAGACCGACCCGGCCGAGACCGACCGGTACACCTTCGAAGGGCACATCGAGGCCCAGGTCACCCGGACCCTGGGAAGCGCGTTCGCACCCCAAGGCCACACGTTCGAGGTCCCCTCCGGGGCCCAGGAGATCCGGGTCGAGCTGACGTGGGCCGGCACCGGGGACCTGGACCCCGTGCTGATCTCACCGGATCACTGCCAGGAGCAGGATCAGCGACCCGCTGCCGTCCTCGACGACGGGTTGTGCAGGGTCCTGAGCTCGGCGACCGGGACCGGGGGCCTCGACGACGGGTACCTGAGGGCCACCGGCGGGACCCCTGCCACCCCCGACACGCCAGCCACTCTGGTGGTCGATCGTCCGATCATCGAAGCCGAGAACCGTTGCGAGGAGGGCCCGCCGTGCACCTGGGACCTACGGATCTGGGCCAAGGGGGCCGTCGTCGACGTCAGCTACAAGGCGCAGGTCGAGGTCGTCCACGGCTGATCCTCAGCGGCGGGCATCCAGCAACGCCACGTGCTCGACCACCAACAGGCCCCACCGAGCCTCAGGTACGCTCTCCCGCATCCCTGGCAGGAGGCCCAGCCGGTCGAGCGCGGTCTCGGGCTGACCGGGCAGGTCGTCGGCCGGCTCGAACGCGTCCTTGCCAAGCTCGTCGAGAGCCGCCTTGCCGGTCTCGCCGAGGCCCACGGCCACCAGCGCGTCCCCCTGGGCGGGCAACCCCACGGTCTCCAAGGCGGTGCTGATCTGGTCGGTGCCGGCGGCGTAGCAGGCGATCTCGGTGGCCAGGTCCCGTGCGATCGCCCGCTCGTCTTGGTGGGAGCGCAGGGCTTTCTCGGCGGCGGCGATGAGGTGGCCGGTGCCGTAGATCGCTGCCGGGTCGAAGACCTGGAGCACCGCCTCGTGGGTCTCGCGCAGCTCGAGGATCCGCTCGATTAGCCTGTCCCGCTGGAAGCTGCCCCGGAAGCCTTGGACGTGGATCTCGGGCCCATCGTCGAGCCCGCGCGTCCAGCCGATCGTCGGGTCCCTGGTCACCCTTGCCCTCCCGTGCTACTCCTCGCCGAAGTGGCCAAGGCTCACCTGGCCCTCGACCTCCTGGACCGGTTGGTCGGGGACGTCGTCCACGCGCTGGCCCAACTGCTCCTTGACGCTCTTGACGATGGTCGACCCCAGGCCCCGGACCTCCATGAGCGCTCGGGGGTCGGCCTCGCGCAGGGCCTCGGGTGTCCGGAACCCGGCATCGTAGAGGTTGCGGGCCCGGTAGCGCCCGATGCCCTTGAGCTTGAGGATGGGTAAGAGCTCCTCCTTGGCGCCGTGCCGGACCCGCAGGCTCAGCTTGGACAACGGCTTGCCCAGGCCCGGGTGGAAGAGCTTGGCCAGCTCGCTGGCACCGTGCAACAGCCACCGGGCGCTCTGGACCCGGTGGTGGACATCGCCCTGGTAGGCACCGAACCGTTTGTAGAGCTGTTGGCTGGTCCGTTCCTCGATCCAGCCGTAGAGCAGGAGCGTGGTCTTGACCTCGGCCAGGAACTCGTCCCAGCGGACCCGGTCGTGGTACGGGACCAGCAGGCCCTCCTCCATCTCGATGGCCTCCTCCTCGATCCAGGTGTCCGAGGAGCGCATGTAGGACAGCCGCATGTCTGGCGTGGCGCACAGGGCGTGGAGGACCTGCCAGGGCGACGGCTCGTCGTCGGCGGCCTTCAGGGCATCGCGCAGGATGACCGCCGAGGCCGGATCGATGTAGAGATCGCTGGTCCGTTGGCCAAAGCGGGTGGCCTCCACACCGCCGGACTCACGCACGAACCCCTCCTCGATCAGGAACTCGAGGGTCTGGTCGATGCGCTGGTCGATGGTCCAGGAACTGGCCTGGTAGGCGTAGAAGGTCTGCCCGATGAACTCGTGGACGCCCTGCTCGGTGGTCGCGTAGCCCGACGCGACGGTCGACAGGATGTGCGTCCGCAGGGCCCAGTCCTGGGCCAGCTTGGACTCGATGGCCTCGGGCCCGGAGAGCAGGTAGCGGAACTGGATCTCCTCGCGCTCGTCCATCGTCTTGGCCAGGGTGACCGCTTCCCCGTACGGGTCGAAGCGGGGCCGACCGGCCCGACCGGCCATCTGCTTGTACTCCAGCACCGGGATCGGCACCTGGCCCATGTCGCCGTCCCACCGCTTGAGATCGGCGATCACGACGCGGCGGGCCGGCAGGTTGAGCCCGGCGGCCAGGGTCGGGGTGGCGGTGAGGACCTTGAGGTGCCGGTCGAGGAACAGCTCCTCGATCAGGGTCCGGTCGTCGTTGGAAAGGCCGGCGTGGTGGAAGGCCCCGCCCTGGCGTACGCACGTAGCCAGGCGCTCGCGGACCTCGGTGGTCGAGCCGGCCTGGAGCCGGGCCACAGCGTCGGTGATCGCCCCCCGGCTCTCGGGAGCCAGGTGGTCGTCGGCCACCGCGGCCAGGTTCTCGGCCTGGGCCTCGGCCCGGCGCCGGCTGTTGACGAACACGATGACCTGGCCCTCCTCCTCGAGGGTGTCGTCGGTCAACGCGCTCAACGGATCCTTGGCCCGCGGGACCTGGCGCTCGCTGTTGTCCGAGAACCAGATGGTGTCCTCGAAGAGCACACCCTCCTTGAGGTCGACCGGGCGCCAGTCCGACTTGATGTGGTGGGCATCCAGCCAGTCGGCGACCTCGATGCTGTTCTCGACGGTGGCCGACAGCGCCACGATCTGGACATCAGGGATGACGTGACGGAACCGGGCAAGCAGGACCTCCAGGGTCGGGCCCCGGTTGGGCGAGTGGAGCAGGTGGACCTCGTCGGCCACCACGCAGCCCAGCTTATCCAGCCAGTGGGAGCGCTGACGGAGCAGGCTGTCGGCCTTCTCACTGGTGCACACGATGATGTCGAAGTCCGACAGGCGCGGCTCGGGCTGATCCAGGTCGCCCATGGTCAACGCCACGCGGACGTCCAGGTGCCGGGCCAGCTCCTTGAGCTCCCGGGCCTTCTCGCTGGCCAGCGCCCTCAGCGGGACGATGTAGATGCCCTTCTTGCCCTGCTGGACCTGCTGGAGGAGCGCCATGTAGGCCACCAGGGACTTCCCGCTGGCCGTCGGCACGCAGACCACCAGGCTCTCACCCTGGCAGGCCAGGGGAGCTGCTTCCTCCTGGCTGGGGTAGAGCTCCTCGAAGCCCTCGGCCTCGAGGGCGTCCTGGATCGGTCCGTCGAGGGGGAGCTCCCGGATACGCACACCGGGTCGTAGGCGGCTGTCCTTCGTGAACCTTTGGCTGGGGAGCCTGGTCGAGGTCTTGGGGAGATGATCGGGGAGGGAAGGAGGCGGGTCCGGGGCCAGAGGCGGGCCCCGGACCACGTCGGTGAGGGTCAGGCCTCCGCCGG
>CAZBKU010000205.1:0-5375 GCA_964492585.1 uncultured Thermoplasmatales archaeon
TGGGCGCCGTGATCCCCGGCCACCAAGGGCCCCCAGCGGCTCTAAGGGCCACCAGGACAGAGCAGGGGATCAAGGCCTCCACGTGGCGCGCCTCGGAGGGTGGCACGGTCCCCTGGACCGATCACCGGGGTGGACCGTCGGCGGCCTGGTCGTCCTCGCCGCGGTTCTGCACCACGACGTAGACGACCACGGCCAGGACGGCCAGGGCCAGGAGGGCAAGCAGGGGCACCAGCAGCCCGCCGAGCTGGTCGACCAGGCTGGGACCGGCGTCCACGCTGGCGATCCGGAAGGTCTCGGTGGCCCCGGGCTCGTGGACCACGGTGGCGTGAAGATCGAAGCGCCCGTCGGGCAGGTCGGAGAACGTGGCCGTGGCGGTGGTGCCGTCGAGGTTGACCTTGGCGGGATGGGTGACGTTGTCCTGGTCCTTGGCGACGACGTGGACGCTCTGGGGTGGGCTGGGGAACGAGAGGGTGACGACCAGGGGCGTGCCGGGCTCGAGGTCCTCGGGCACCGGTCCCCAGGTGGTCACGCGTCCCTCGGGGCCCAGGTAGAGGACCGTGGTGGCCTCCTGGGTCACGCCGTGGGCCTCGGCGACCAGGCTCACCTCGTACCGGCCGGGGGTCTCGGGGGCCAGGGTCCGTGTCCCGTTGGGTCCGACCTCGGTCCGCGGGACCAGGTCGCCGTCGGGTCCGGTGACGCGCAGGGTCGTGTTGATCGGGTCGCCGTCCGGGTCGCTGGCGTCCCAGGCGACCTGTCCGGCGTCGGTGACCGCCGGGCTCCGGCGTTCCAGGACGAGCTTGGGCGGTCGGTCTGGCACGACGATCGTGTGGGGGTTGGCCTCGGTGCCAAGGGTACCCTGGTTGCCGGCCTGGTCGATGGCTTGGGCGGCGATGCCCAGGGTCTGGCCGCGGGTCAGGGGACCGGTGACGATCCGGAACTCGCCGGGACCCTGGCGGACCAGGGTGGCGTCGGTGTCCTCCCCGTCGATCCAGACATCCGCGGCGATGCGTTCCAGGCCGCTGCCGTTCTCGGCCAGGTGGATGGAGGCCCCGTCGGCGCCGATGCTGGTGGACAGGACCGGGGCTTGCTCGTCCAGACCCACGGAGACCTGGGTCGTGGCTTGGTTGCCCAGATCGTCGGTGAGGGTGACGGTGAGCAACGATTGCCGGGCCCCGGTGGGCAGGAGCCTGTCGGCGGGAACGGTCAGGGGCGCGGGACCTTGCACCGACCCGGCGCTCCCGGTGACCGTGAGGGTCGAGCTCCCGCCGCCGGGGTCCCTGGCGGTGAAGGTGAGGGTCTCCTCGGGGCCGACCCAGGTGGCGTTGGAGGGCCCGGTCAGCCGGGGGCCCTGGGCGTCGACCTTGACGGCCAGGCTCCCCTTCCCAACGTTCCCCAGGGTGTCCTTGGCCCGGATGGTGACCTGGACCTCGTCGCCGTGGGTCGTCCCGGGAACCTGGACCGTGAGGTCCTGGCCGCCGGTCACGGTCGTGACCTCGACGGTGGGTGTCACGGACAGGCCGCCGACCCGGGCGGCGACCTCGGTGGCGTTGGGATCCAGGCTCCGGTCGCGGACCTGGATGTCCAGGGGGGTGCCGGGGCGGATCCGGTCGCCGGGGAGGGGGGCCAGGACGCTCGGGGCGCCTTCCTCTGTGACGTTCAGCTGGCCCCAGGATGCTTGGAAGGTGTGGGTGCCATCGTCGATGATCAGGGTGGCTGCGTGGTCGCCGGGGTCCAACCCGGTCAGGGTGGTCCGGATCACGCCGGTCTTCCCGGGCTCGCCCAGGTCGTGCTCGGTCGTGGTCGGGCCCCGGGAGAGCTCCAGGGTGACCTCGACGGGCAGGTCGTCCCCGACGGCCAGGGCCACGGGGACCTCGGTGCCGGTCTCCACGGTGGACGACAGGCCGGGCCCCAGGAGGGTGCCCTGGAGGGGCGTGGGCTCGGGCCGGTGGATGTCCTGGACCTCCAGGGTCCAGTTCGTGGACCGGTTGACGTGGCCCAGCAGATCGGTCACGTGGAGGGCCAGGGTGGCGTTGCCGGGCAGGTCCAGGGTCAGGTTCCCCTCGGCGGCCTGGCCCGGCCGTAGAAGGCCTTGGCCGAGGACCTGGTCGTCCCAGACGGCCTGCCAGGTCCCGCAGGGGTTCTGGCCTGCCTGGCAGATCTTGTCGGTGACCTGGAAAGCGATGGGCACCGTCGTGTTCTGGTCCCGGACGACCCGTTGGCCGGGGTCGGTCCCGCTGAGGTTGGCGGTGTCGATCCTGGGAGGGTCGTCGTCGACCACGACGTGGGGACCAGGCCCGCTGGCGTTGCGGGCGGTGATCCACCCGTCGCTATCCTCGACCCAAGCGGTCAGGTCGTAGAGCCCCTGGCTGTCCACCGGGAAGGTCTTGGTGGCGCGGAACAGATCGTCGACCCGTTCGGCCGTGATGTTGTCGATCTCGTCCCCTGTGCTGTGGTCGGTGAGGGACACGGACACGGCCTGGTCGGGCAGGGGATGCTCGTCGGTGGCGTTGACGACGACGTCGACGGTGTCCTCGGACGACAGGAAGACAGGCAGGCCGTCCGGCGAGGCCAGCCCACCGATGGCGGCCGCCCGGGTCTGCAGGCTCACCTGGAGGCGGGGACCGGCTGCACCGGCGTCCAGGGTATCCAGGGTCAGGGGTTGTTGGCCGGTCCAAGAGAACGCAAGGCCTCCCCGCATGCCGGTGAGCACGCGCTTGATACCGGTCACGTTCAGCGGGATCGTGGCCGTCGAGCAGGAGACCGCCGGGTTCTCGTTGGCCTCACCCGCGTTGATCGGTTGGTCGGCCAGGACCACGCCCTGGACGTCGACCTGGGACGGGGGCCCGTCGAGGTCCGTCTTGGACCAGTTGACCGAGGCCGGATCCCAGCCTCGGGTGTTGATCGCGCGGATCGTCAGCTGGCCGTCGGCGCTGTCGCAGCCACCGCTGTAGGAGATGCGCAGGGTGGCCCGATCGAGCTGGGCGTGGGCGTAGCGCTCCCGGACGGCTTGGGAGATACCGTCGCCGCCGCCAGGCGACAGGGACAGGAGGTAGACCCGGCGCCCGTCGTCCGAGCTGGTGGGGTCGCTGAGATCCATCCCGGTGTCGTTCCCGCGCAGCCGGACGGTGTCGGCCGAGAGGCGCTGGTCGGCCTCGGTGGCCTCGGTCTCCTCGACGTACGTGTCGAGCGGTGACGAGAAACCGAGGGGGCCCGAGGTGCCCAGGATCTGGCCGCTGGCGGTGGCCTGGGCCATGGCCGTGGGCAGGGCCACCAGGATCAGGGCCAACGCCAGGGGGACCAGCCAGAGGGCCGACGGTCGCTGAGCGGTGGCCTGCCGGGTCACGAGGGGGACCTCCGGAGGCTGTAGCGGACGACCAGCCAGGTCCCGGCGGCCACGATCGCCGCCCAGGCGGCCATACCGACCCGGGCATCGACGCCACCCCCGGCGAGGTCGCCGAGCACCTGGGCAGCACCGACACCGGCCAGGCCGGCCAACGCGGCGGTGATCAGCGTGACCGGGACCAGGCTGGCATGGCCCTCCTGGCGGGGGATCTCGTAGTGGAGGCCCAGGCTGGCGACGGCCAGGACGGCCCCGGCCGTGGCCAGGACGAGCAACGGGAGGCCAAGGGTGAGCCCGGTCAGGGCCACGCCGGCCAGGGTGACGATCAGGCTGGCGGTGTGCAGCCGCGGCCGGCCGATCCACGCGGTGATGGTCGCCGCGATGGTGCCCAAGGCGACGACGATGACCGGGACCAGGTCGGGCACCAGGGCCGTGGTCTCCAGGAACGCCACGATAGCCAGGGGCAGACCGGCCAGGGCGGCCAGGACGGCCGGGACACGGCTCATCGTTGCACCACCTGGTGTTCATCGAAGGCCTGGTCCAGGGTCGGCGTGCTCTCCATGTCGAGGACCTCGACACCCAGGTCCCGGGCGGCCTCGATGCCCTTGTCTCGCTGGTCGTTGAGCTCGTCGCGGAGGTCCTCGGGGATCCCGTCGGGGATCGCGGGGCACAGGGCGATCACGGTGTTCTCCAGGGCAAGGGCGCGTGCCGGGGCTTGACCCAGCGGGTCGTCGCCGATCAGGGGGGAGATGAAGACGATGATCGATTTCGGCGTCAGGTGGGGGAGCACCTCGTCGAAGACGCTGGTCACCGGTTCCTGGCCCTGGGGTTCCAACTCGGCCAGCCAGTCGTTGAGCTGGTCGTCCCAGGGGCGGCCGGGTTCGCTCTTGAACCGTTTGGGCTCGGTGGACCCGAAGGCGTAGGCGCGGAGGACGTCCTGCTGGGCACGGACGGCCGTGGCGAAGCTGGTGGCCGCCCGGCAGACACCGTGCAGGGGCATGTCCCGGTAGGTCCCGACACCGGTGATCTGACGCTGATCGAGGAAGAGCGTGACCTCGCTGTAGGTCTCGTGCTCGTACTGGTTGACCATCATCTCGCTCTTGCCGGCGGTGGCCTTCCAGTTGACCGCCCGCATCGGGTCTGACGGCATGTACTCCCGGATGCCGTAGAAGTTCAGGCTGGCACCCGGGTTGCGGACCGGGTGGAACCCGGCCAGCATGCGCTCGTACCGGGAGCGAAGCGGGTGCTCCTTGAGGTCCTCGGCCCTGGGCCAGACCCGGACGGTCTCGGCCGGTTCAGCGTGGGCCGAGCGGCGGGTCAGGCCCAACGGGTCCACCGTGTCCACGTGGGCCGGCCCGAAGTGGGCCATGCCCCTCACCGGCAATTGGACCTGGACCTCGTGCTCGACCTCCAGGGACCCGAACCCGACGCTCGAGGACGACGGGGGTCCCCCGGGCTCGGCGATCGAGGGCATCTTGTCGCCGGCGGTGACCAGCATCGGGAGGTGGACCCGGCCGGAGAGCCGGACGGTGTCCCGGACCGGGGCCCCCTCGACGATGCGGATGGCGTCGAGCTCCCGCTCAGCCTCCAGGGCGGCGGTGGCCGGGACCAGGGCGAACAGGCCGGCGGCCAACACCAGGCCCAGGGCCGTGGCGGCCAGGACGGGTGAGCCCGCCAGCAGGCTGCCAGCGGCGATCAAGAGGACCAGCAGCAGGCTACGGTCGATCGCGTCCACGGGCGATCACCTCCCGGGTGTGCGATGTCGTGTCGTCGAGGCCGGGCCGGTCGGTGCCGGTCCCGGGCCTGGCGGGCACCTGGAGGACCAGGCCGACGGCGCCCAACAGGAGGACGACAGCGGCGATGGGGGACCAGTGGGCCAGGGCCAGGCTGGCCTGGGCCGGGGCCCGGGCAGCGTCGACGGCGCCCCGGGGGTGGGTGCCGGCGTCCAGGGCCACCGGGCCCTGGGTGCCCAGCGCATCGAGAAGGTTGGTGAGCCCGTCGAGGTTGCGGTCGATACCGGGCCCGCTGAGCACGG
>CAZBKU010000206.1:0-5368 GCA_964492585.1 uncultured Thermoplasmatales archaeon
CCGGCAGACGTACCCACCGACGAAGGTCTGGTTCTCACCGACCGTGATCGGCTGGCCGTCCAGGGTGTGCTCCCGGAAGGCCTCCAGGGTCCAGTCGATGAGCTCGCGGCCCTCCTCGTCCAACCGCAGGAACCGGGTGCCCAGGTTGACCACGGGCCGTTTGTTGTCCATCCAGGCTCGCGGGTCGGTGCCGCGGTCGTTGTAGGCGTGCAGGTCGAGGACGATGGCCCGGCCGAACCGGTCGATGGCGTGCTCGACGGCCACGTCCAGCAAGCGATGGTACTCGTACCAGCGCTCCAGGACGCGCTCACGGATCAACCGAGGCAACGGCTGGTCCCAGACCTCCTTGCCCCAGGCCTCCTCGGGCCCGTCGTAGATGGCCTTGTCCGGCGGCCGGTTCATGTCGACCTCGTACCGGGACTGGTTGGGCAACAGGACGTGGGGAGCCCGGGCCAGGAAGCGCTCGGTGCCAGGGTCCTCCTCGAACCGGCGGGCCTCCCGGCCGATGGCCATGCGCTTCTCCAGGCCCCGGCGGACGTAGCCGGTGTGGTGCACGGCCGTACCGATGATCGGGCTGGCCTGATCGACGTGCAGCGTGACGGCGTCCTTGGCCGATCGGGCCTGGAAAGGCCAGCCCTCACCGTCGAGCATGGATCGGTAGCGCTGCGGGTCTAACACGTCCTGCATGGCGTCTAGAGCCTCGTTTAACCTGCGACCTTACCTTTCTTTTGGTATGTGCGTCCGAACAACACCGGTGCTTCACCTGGACCCGTCACAGGACCAGGGTGAACACCAGGTAGGTCAGCAGCACCATGACGAAGGCGTGGACCATGCCGGCCCGGGGGTTGCCTGACTCCATCATGCCGGCGATGGCCCCGTTGCCACCGGCCTGGGTGATGCTGGCGATGAAGTAGAACGTCCGGAAGTCGCTCAAGGTCAGCGTGGTGAACGAGACACCGCCGAACCCCTGGCCGGCAGCACCCTGTGCCTGGCCGGTGGTCCCGAGCACCTGCGGGATGAAGGTACCGTAGAGCGTGGCGGCCACACCCAGGAACACCAGGAACGCGATGTAGATGATGGCCGTGTAGAGCCCCATGCTCAGCTTGCGCTCGTCCTCGAGGTTCTTGATCTCCCGGGCATCCCGGGCGGCGGCCTCGAGGACGTCGATGACGTGCCCACCGGAGCGACTGGCCTCGTTGATCAGGCTGACGGCCCGCTGGACCAGGGGGGTGTCGACCCGGTCACCGAACGCCTCGAGGGCTTTGGAGAACGGTACGTTCCAGGCCAGCTGATCGGCCATCTTCTGGATGTCCGGGGTCAAGGCCCCGTACTCGCCCCGGGCGGCGACCTTGACGGCGTTGGTCAAGGTGAGCCCGGCCTTCCGGCTGGCGGCCAGGTCGCGCAGGAAGTCAGGGAAGCGCGCCTCCAGTTGCCGGATGCGCTTCTGCTGGTAACGGTGGTAGAACCCGTAGGGCCCAAGGGCGGTGAGCAGGCCGAAGGCCAGGAAGTCCAGCCACCGGTCCTGGTGCATGTCGAACCCCGGCAGGTCCCCGGTGACGAACAGGGTGGCGGCGGCCAGCAGGAGCACGGTGGTGATGCTCAGCGAGATGGCCAGGATGGTGATCTCCAGGCGCTCCTGGCTGCTTCGTGTGCGCTTGAAGAGGGTGTGCTGGTCGCTGCTGCGTGACAGCAGGATGCTGGCGGCCAAGCTGACCAGCAGGGCGGCTAGGATGACACCGACGAACCCGAGCAGCACGACGTTGGTGGACAGCTCGGCGACCTGGCCGACGAAGCTCAGCTGGAAGAAGACCAGGAGCAGGACGATCAGGAAGAGGACCGCGAAGGCGATCGAGATCGGCATGACCACCGACTTGGTCTTCGACAGGTGGGTGCGGCCGCGGTAGTAGCGATGCTCCTCGGTGACCAAGGCAGGAACCGTGGGCAGGCCCCGGGAGACGAAGAGGGCGACGACCAGGGCCCCGGCGGCGGACAACAAGAAGAACGGGGCGTCGACCTGCCCGAACTCGTGGGCTGAGCCCAGCTCGAGCGGGAACGAGGAGAGGATGCCGGCCCCGAAGGCCAAGACCACGGCGGCGCCCAGGGTCAAGGACAGGATCATGCCCTCCAGCCCGCTCCTGGGCCGCTCGGTCGGCGACCGGAGCGTCAGGTCGTGGGCCAGGGCCTGGGTGGCGGCGATGATCAGCGTCAGCGTGACCGGGATCTGGATCACGGTGAACCGGGTGACCAGGCTGGAGTCCTCCACGCTGAAGGCGTCGAGGAGGGCAAGCACCGCCAGGCCGACGACGATGACAGCTAGGACGACGAGGATCTGCAGCAGGATGGAGGTGACCTTGATCCTGGTCCAGCGCCGCATCCGGTCGTACCGGTCGCCGCCGCTACCCTGGCTGCCGATGACCCGCAGGCGTTCGGGGAAGTAGCTGAGGGCCAGGGAGATGGCCGTAAGGATGACGCCTGCCGCCGCCGTCCACATGCCGATCTCGTGGGCCGCACCCTCGGGGATCCAGGCCTGGAAGCTGGCCGTGGTGACCTCCAGGACCCCCAGGAAGATCAGGGCGGCTCCGCCCCAGAGCAAGCTCAGAAGCAGGATCTCGAACTCGCGCCGGCGCTCCGTCAGGGCGTACTCTCTGAGGTCCTTGCCACGATCCGAGGCTTTCCAGAGGACCATGCCTCAGGCCTCCGGGGTGATGTAGTCGATCGTGAAGCCGAAGCCCAGCTGTGCCATGGGGATCAGGAACAGGACGAGCAGGTAGCCGGTGGCCAACATGCTCGAGCCGGCACCGCCGAACATGAGCATGACCGACAACAGGACGATCACGAAAACCGGCCCGCCGACGACCACGGTCACGTAGCTCTCGGCCAGGACGCCGAGGCTATCGAGGAACTTCTTCTGCTCCTGGCGGTTCTCGTACATGTACTGCTCGGCCTTGGACTGGAAGTACTCCTTGAGGTCGCCACCGCTGCTCATCGCGGTGACCGCGCCCTGGATCAGGTCTTGGAACTTGATCGACGGGCTGCGGTCGATGGCGTCGGTCAGGGCGGTGATGAGATCGTGTCCCAGGACATCGAGGTCCCGGGCGATCATGGCCGCCTCATCGGCGACCTCCCCGTACAGGTGCTGGCGTGAGAGGGATTCGAAGAGTTGGCTGGGGGTCACACCGGCGCTGGCCATGGTGGCCATGTAGTTGAGCGCGTAAGGGAGCTTGGCGTCGATGTCGCGTGCCCGGTTGCTGGCCTTGACGTCGGGCAGCAGGAACGTCATCAGGTAGACGACGAACGCAAGGAACAGGGGGACCGGGATGAGAAGCGCGAACAGGGCAGGCGGGATGGCGAGCACGCCGACGGCGGCCAGGAGGGCCAGGATCCCGATGATGAGTAGCGTGCCCGCGAACACCAGGATCATGTTCAGGTACGAGTAGCCGAGGTAGACCTCGGGGCGCATGTTGATGCGTGCCTTCTGGAGGGAGAGTTGGAGGTGGGTGTTGGCTCGGGCCGAGCGGTCGACCGAGGACCCCAGCAACTGGTAGGCCAGGCGCTGGTACTTGTTCAGCGATGTCACGAGGTGCCTCCATCGGGCTGATCGAGGTTGGCGGCCTCGAGCTCTGGGATGGGCCCCTGCTCGGGGTCGTGATCGTCCAGGGCCGTGGTGATGCCACCGTCGCTCTCCTTCTTGATGCGCGCCAGCAGGGTGTCGGGCTGGGCGTAGTACGTGGACAGGACGTCGCTGACGTCGGTGATGTGCCGGATGCCCTTCTCGACCATCCACTCGATGACGCGCTGACGGTTGCGCATCTCGTCCAGGACCTCCTCGAGATTGAAGTTGTTCTTCTCGGCGATCTTCTCGAGGATCTGGCTCTTGCCGTAGAACCGGTGGGTGTCGGTGCTTGGATCCCATCGGAAGACGGTGTTGGTGAGCAGGTCGCCGGTGTCCGGGTCGATCCCGACGACCTCGGTGATCTCCTTGAGGCGACGGACCATCCGTTGGTTGATCCGGGCCTGGACCTGGACGCTGATGCTCTCCAGGGTCTGGAGCATGATCCGCGGCACGCTGATCGGTGGGTTCTCCAGCCGGTAGACAGCGCTCTTCACCGAGTCGGCGTGCATGGTCGAGTAGGTGGCATGCCCGGTCGCCATGGCCTGGAACAAGGTCTTGGCCTCGGGGCCACGGACCTCGCCGACCAGGAGGTACTCGGGGCGCTGACGGAGCGCGGCCTCGAGCAGCTTGTACATGTCGACCTGGCCGGCCTCCCGGCCGCCGCTCTTCTCGCCACCGAACCCGGAGCGGGTCAGGCCGGCGATCCAGTTCTCGTGGATGAGGTTGACCTCGCGGGTGTCCTCGATGCTGACGACCTTGCGGTCCGGCGGGATGAACTGCATCACGGCGTTCAGCGTGGTCGTCTTCCCGCTGGCGGTACCGCCGGCGTAGATGAGGCTGGCCCCGTGTTCCATGGCCATCCAGTACCAGGAGGCCATCTCGGCGCTCATGGTGCCAAGACGGACCAGATCGGGCGGCGTCAGCGGGTCGGCCCGGAACTTCCGGATCGTGAAGCTGGAGCCGCGGGTGGTGACCTCGCGGGACAGGGTGGCCTGGAGCCGGCTGGTGTCGGGTAGGGTGGCATCCAACATCGGTTCGGCGATGCTGATGTGCTTCCCGGAGCGCTGGGCCAGGCGGATGACGAAGGAGTCCAGGGTGTAGTCGTCGTCGAACACGACGTTGGTCCGGATGGATTCGTACTGTCGGTGGAAGAGGTAGATCGGGATCCTAGGCCCGTCGCAGCTGATGTCCTCGATCATCGGGTCGTGCATGAGCACGTCGATGGGACCGTACCCCAGGAAGTCGCGGACGATGTAGTACTTGAGCCGCTCCCGGCTGATGTCGTCCACCAGGATCGAGTGATCCAGGATGGCCCGGTCGATCTGCTCGGTCAGGTAGTCCTCCAGGTCCTCGGCCTCCAGGGCCGGGCGGGCCTCGAGGGTGCGCACGAGGGTCTCGCGCAGGAACTCGAGAACCTCGGCCTCGGTCTGGTTCAGTTGGGGCTCGATGACCTGGTACAGGTAGCGGTTCTCGATGGTGTTGAACAGGACGCGGACGTAGGAGCGGCCCTCCTGGATGGTGGTGAACTCGGCCTGGACCAGGTGCTCCTCGTCGAGCTCGGGGATCTCGGTGACCGGGCGGTCGGGGTCCAGTCCCAGCTCGGGCGCGTAGTGCTGGACCTTCTCGGTGTGCGCCTCGAGCTCCTCTCGGAGCTTGCGCCGCTCCTTGGCCTGCTTCATCATCTCCTTGGCCTTCTGCTCGAGGGCCTTGGCTTCGGCCAGCTCCTGCTCGGCGCGGAGCTCCTGCTGCGTCTTC
>CAZBKU010000207.1:0-5321 GCA_964492585.1 uncultured Thermoplasmatales archaeon
GCCCCCTTTCCAGGGGGCTTGCTGCCGGGGGAACCCGGAGCTTCCCAGCCTTTGGGCTGGGTCTTCACCTGGATAAGGGGATGATACGACGGCCATAGTGGAGGGGCAACACCCGGTCCCATTCCGAACCCGGAAGTTAATCCCTCCCACGTTCGGCCCGGTACTGTGGTGCGAGAGCCCTCGGGAATGGCCTATCGCTGTCGATCTTCCCCCTCCATCTCCACTTTCTGGCGCCCTGCGTCGCAGGGTGTCGTGATCTGCCCGATCCCCAGCCGACCGGCTCGCGTTGCACCTGACCTGCCGATCCTCGATGGACCCGGAACGGGTCCGTTGGTGAACGCGGCCACAGGAACCTTCTTGAACCGGGGGATGGACTTCCCCCACGATGAACCGGGTATTGGGACTCAGCGTGCTGCTTCTCGGCGCGCTGCTGGCAGGCTGTATCGGGACCGAGGACGACCAAGGGGTCGAGCCTCAGAGCACAGACGACCTCGACGATGTCACGTGGGGCCAACCGATCCCTGAGGTCATCGAGGCCTTGGAGCACACCAGCCATCTGGACGCGGCCGATGCCTCCGGTGCTGGGATCTGGACCCACGGCGATCATGCCTACGTGTCCGGGCTGTCCAGCGGGTTCCACGTCGTCGATATCAGCCAACCCGACGACCCGACGGTGGTCGGCAACATCTCCGGAGAGGAGGTCTACTCCCGCGATGCCGACCTGATCACCTACCCGAACCAGACGGTCGTCGTCCTGGCCACCCAGTCCGGTGGGATGACCTTCGTGGACGTGACCGATCCGACAGACCCCGAGATCCTCAGCATCCTGGAGATCGAGCCCAACCACAACGTGGCCGTCGTCCCGGGCACCCACATCGTGTACAACTCCCCCTCCACCGGTCAAGGTCGATCCAACGAGATCGTGGATGCCAGCGATCCCCGCACCCCCGAGATCATCGGCGAGTTCGGCGAGTACGGATGCCATGACATCAGTTTCTACACCGACCAGAGCGAGGACAAACACCGGGCCTACTGCGCCGGTGTGGATATCGCGCAGGTATGGGACATCGCGGATCCGACCCAGCCTGAGCACATCAGCGACGTCTCCAACCCGTGCATGGATGACACCGTCGAGCAGGCTCCCCGCTCCAACTGCGGTGGGCTCCACCACTCGGCCTTCGTCAACGAGGATGCCAGCATCCTGCTCCTGGGCGACGAGTTCCAGGGTGGCGCCGGTCCCGGTTGCGGTGCCCATGCCGGGGCCGAGGGCACCTCGGTCAGCAGCCCGGTCGGAGCCGTCTGGTTCTACGACATCACCGACGAGGAGGCCCCCGAGCTGCTCGGTTGGTACGCCCCTACGGTGCCGCTCGAGAACCACGTGGGCGCTGTGACGAACACGGTCATGGACAACCCCACGGCCGCTCCCTTCTCGGCCTCGTGCACCAGCCACTTCGGGGAGATCGTCCCCGGTAAGGAGATGGTTGTCATGGGCTGGTACGACGCCGGTGTCGTCCTCGTCGACTTCAGCGACCCCGGGAACCCCGTCCAGGTCGACCAGTGGAACCAGGGGACCACCGTCTGGGATGCCCGTATCCACAACGGGTACATCTTCACCGGCGACATCAGCCGGGGCTTGGACGTCCTCACCTTCGTCGGCTAAGTGAGCTTGAACCCGGGCCGACGGGCAAGGCCGGCATAAGGGCTTTCTTGGGGGTGCCCGTTGGCGTCCTGTGGCCGAGGAAGAGGTCTTCGAGGTCTTCGCGCGAAAGGGGGGCGAGGACCCGCTCTCGCATGTCGGCAGCGTCAACGCTGTCTCCCCTGAGCTTGCCGAGACGTACGCCCGAGCCCTGTACGCCGAGGATGCCGCCTACGAGGAGATGGCCGTGGTCCCGCGGACCGCGATCCATGTCATCCGCAACCCGAGACCCCGGTGATCACCATGTCTCAAGTTACCTCCAGCGAGGACCTGCTCCTCTACCTGGCCGACACCAACCTTGCCGCCGGGACCCAGTACGGTCTCTGGGTCGAGCGCTCCCCCACCGTGGAGGAGCAGATCAGCCTGTCCAGCATGAGCCAGGACAAGCTCGGCCATGCCCGGGCCTACTATCAGCTCCTGGAACAAGCCCATGGGAAAGACACGGTCGCTCTACAGTTCGATCGGAGCATCGACCAGATGGCCTGGAACCCGGCCTGGACCGCGGCCATCCCGGACTGGCCCCATCTCGTGCTCAGCCAGGTCCTGTTCTCCCGCGGCCTGCTGGTAGACGCCCGAGCGGTGGCCGAGCAGAGCCAAGCAGCCGGCCTGCTGAACAAGATCGAGCAGGAGGAAGCCTGGCACACCCGCCACGGTGATGCCTGGATAGCCAGCCTCACCAGCGACGGGATCACCGACGAGATCCAAGCCGCCTTCGAGGACCTGTGGCCCTACGTGGTCACCTTCTTCGGCGCCAAGGATGTCGAGCGGTTCCCCCAGGACCTGGGGTCGGGCGCTCGGAGGGCATCGGACGCCGAGCTTCTGCAGAGCTACCTCGACGAGGTCGTCCCCCTCCTCGAGGAACGGGGGTTCCAGGTGCCCGCCGACAAGACCGATACCGGGTGGACCACGGATCCCGTGCCCTCGGACAAGCTCTTGGCTGACCTACGGGAGCAGGCCCGTGAGAACGCGTTGGAGCTCGTGGCCCTCTTCCAGGATCCCGAGGCTCGCGAGTTGGCCGAGCTGACCTGATCGAGGCCTAGCACCTCGCTAGGCGGTCACGAGAGCCTTGAAGTACCCCCCAAGCGGGCCCTGGTGCGTGGCCACGGAGGCCTCCGGCAGGCGAACGACCATCCCCTTAGCGGTGGCGCTGGCGGTCCTGACCGTGCTCGCGGCCGCGGCGACCCTGGACCTCGGCCAGGCCAGCGATGCTGGTCCCCTGACCGCGGCCACGATCGGCGATCTCCACCTGGCTGACGAGGACGAGGGTCCCAGCCAGGGTGTTCGAGCCACGTTCGCGGCACAGAACCTGGCGCCGGGGGATCGCCACACCGGTTTCCTTCGGTTATCCACCGAGGGCGCCGCTTTGGATGATGTCCCGGAGGAGGCTCGCGACGGGATCGACCACCGCCGCGTCGACCTGGCCTTCCGGGAGGACGGGTCGGACCAGCGCGCCTTGGCCGGGCACCTGGCCGTCGTCGAGCTTTCCTACGGTCCGACCGACCTCCGCGAGCTCGTGAGATCGGCTTGCGCCGGCCCGGTCACGGTGGAGACCCTGGTCACGTGCGCCAGCGGGCCCGATGGCCCCCTGACGGGGTTGTCACCCCCCGGAGAGGGTCGGGACCTGGTCCTCACCGTCCAGTTCGATCCAGAGGCCGGCGACCAGGTCCAGGGCCAGGCCGTCGGGTTCGAGGTCGAGGCCACGCTCCATAGCCCGCTGCTGGATCAGGCCGATAGCGAGGTGGGCTCCTCCGACCCCCGGGACGTCGTCCCTGGGTCCCCTGGCAGCGGGTCGGATCACGGGCCTGCCAGCCCCTCCTCTCCAGGTGGTCAAGATCATCGGGCGCCGGGAGGCCAGGATCCGGGATCGGACCGGTCCACCGCCGAGCAGCCCCCGGGGCTGGAAGAGGGGTCCGGGGAGCTCGTGGCGATCGGGTGGGCGACCAGCCAACCAGCGCCATCAGCACCGATGCCTCGGACCTCGATAGCACGTCTGCTGGTCCAGGAGGAACCGATGCTCGACCAGGGGCTGATCCCCCATCTGTTCGATGGGTTCGGTGCCCAGGTCCTGCCGGTCGGCGCTGCCGAACGCGGGCGTTAGCTCTCCTCGTCCAGGGCCTCGACGATCATGCCGTCGCTTCCCAGGTTGAACAGGTGGACGTGCCGGTCGCCGTCCAGGTCCTTCTCCAGGGCGTTGCGCACCGTCCAGTAGTCGTCGGGATCGATGCTGGCGCGCAGGGTGACCTTGCCGGCATCGAGGCGTTCCAGGCGGCCCCGCAACAGCTCGAGGTTCCAGGCCTCGGTGGCCAGGACCCTGTAGTCGGTGCAGAAGGCGGTGCCGCTGGGCTGGTCCCCGGTGAGCAGGTGGCGTCGGGGATGGTCGTCGAGCAGAAGCTCCGAGGCACCGGCCCGGGCGACCAGCTGGGGCAACAGGTCAGCCTGCAGGACGGTACGGTCGACCAGGAAGGCGTACTCCCCGGGCGCGTCCACCGTCTCGGGGGTGACTGCCTCGTCCTGGTCGGTGAGCCGCTGGCCCTCGGGGAGGACCAGGGCGCTGCGCTCGACCTCGGCGGCTTGGCCGCCGTAGACGGCCAGCCGGTTCAGGTCACGGTTGAGCGAGGTGTACTCCAGCTCACCGTCGAGATCCTTGGCCACGCGTTCGGGTGGCATCATGGGCGGCAGCTCGATGCACCACGCGTGGGCGCCCTCCTGCCAGCCCTCTAGGACCTTGCGGGGGTCGGGTGCCAGGTCGTCGAGGATCCGCTCGTCGGCTCGGGCGTCCCGGGCCGGGTCGCAGACGAGGACATCCACCGGGCCGACCTCCTCACGGAGCCTCGGGTCCAGGCAGTCGCCGACGATGACCTCGGCCTCCACGCCCCGGGCGGCCAGGTTGCGCCGAGCCAGCTTGGCACGGCCCCCGTCGATCTCGATCCCGCAGACCTCATCGAAGGCCTCGGCCAGGAAGACCAGCTGGACGCCGGCCCCGCAGGCCAGGTCGACGGCGGTGTCGCCGTGCTCGGCCAGTCGCTGGGCGCGGGCCCGGGCCACCGTGTCCGGCGTCGCGTAGCGCAGGCCCGCCTCGTCGAACCAGAGGTCGAAGGGATCCTCGAACCGGTCGGTGGCCTTGTTGCGCAGGCGGGCGACCTCGTCGGCCTGCTCGGCCTCCTTCTTGGAGAGCTCCTCGCGCAAGAGGGAGACGATCTCGTCCCGGGGGATGGCGTTCTTGACCATGCGCGTGGCGGCCTTGGCACCCATCTCGACGGTGTAGTCGTCGCTGGCCACGGTGGTCTCGACCAGCGGGCTGGGTGTTAAGGCCTTTTCGGGCCAAGAGGAGTGGGATGTGCCGCGGGACCACGCAGAGGTAGGGGATGGGGGTGTAGGATCGGACCATGGTAAGATGCCTAGCAGGCCCCGCGGCGGGTTCAGGGTGAGCGGCCCCGGGCGCGTGGGTGGGACGCCCGGGACGTGTGATCGTGGATGACCGGCACGACGCCGGTAGGGGGGAGGGGTCAGTCGAGCTTGTAGCCGGCGCCGACGTGGGTCTTCTCCTTGGCGATGGTAGCCATGATGCTCGAGACCCGGACCAGACCCGCGACATCCATGTTCTCTGTCATGTGTGCGACCTCAC
>CAZBKU010000208.1:0-5319 GCA_964492585.1 uncultured Thermoplasmatales archaeon
GCCTGCGGTCTGGGTGTTGATCACGTCTCCCGAGAGCACGACCGGCATGGCGCCGGTCATCAGCGCTCCCGCCAACAGTATCATCCATGCTTTGCGTCCGATCATCGTATCAGTTCCTCAAACACGTCCGTTCAACCCGTTCGCTCGAAGGACAGAGCCCAAGCTGGGCTCTGGAAGGTGAGTCGCTGCTCAATCGGTGAAACCAGATCTTAGGTCAGTGGGCAAGGGTCGTCGTACTTCAACGCGAGGATGTCGCCGCCCAGCCGGTAATCGCCGTCGGTCTCGCCTGCCAAGAAAAGACCCCCCGTATCCTTGGCGACCGCACCGACATAGACCACATCGTTGTCGTGACTGGGCCCATTGTAGCGGGCCGCCCACAGGCTATCCCCATCGCTGGCATCCATCACGTAAAGCATCGCGTACCGGCCCGACGCGTCCCCCGCAGATCCACTGGCGTACACACACCGTCCGTCCGGCGACACCCGGACATCCAGGGCTGTAGCGCCCAGGTGCCCGGGCACCTCGTAGATTGACCGCCACATCTCCTCGCCAGTCTCCTGATCGAAAGCGACGGTGACGAAGGCAGCCGAGCGTGTAGGATCACCTGGAAGGCCCAGACCTACTAGCCCGGCGAGCCCGGAGGCGCGGCCCCTTGTAACGTAGACCAGCTCGTTTGCGGGATCCACGGCAACCTCCTCGGCATGGAACTTGTGGGACCACAGCGTCTGACCCGTCTGGGCGTCCAACGCGAAGGTCTTCTGCCCGGGGCCTGAAAAGGTCGGGACCTTGACGACGAACAGACGATCGCTGTCCTGGGAGTACTCGAACCCGACCGGACGATCACCGTTGATCTCGGGGATGACGCTTGTCCAATCCACCGTGCCGGTGTCCGCATCGAAGGCTCGCATGAGGACGCCATGGTCGCCGACGAGCCAGCCAGCCACAGCGACCTGCTCACCATCCGGACTCACGACCACGTGGTTGGCCCGTAGCGCCGCGTCAGGATGATCGTAGAGATCCTTCCAGAGCAAACTACCGTCGCTAGCGTCGAGGGCCACGGTCAGGATACGGTTCTGTGCTGGGCCAGTTGCGAACACCTTTGAGCCATCCGGGGAGAGACCCAGGTCGTAGAACCTGGGGTGGTCGGCGGCCCCTTTGAACGTGTACTCCCAGTCTGTGCCACCCGTTTCAGCGTCGAGGGCTCGGATGAGGGCTACGTGCTCATCCGCGTCATTGGCTCCCTCTCCACCCAGGTAGACGGTGTCTCCGTCAGGGGAGATCGCCGGTTCCCAGATGACCCCCCGGACGTCACTCGGCCTCTCGAAGGTGTGCGTCCAGAGAGTTTCGCCAGTCTTCCCGTCGAGAGCGATAGCGACACCCTCGTACCACTCCGGCGACGCGGGCGTACGGCCGGAGACGATCACAAGATCGCCATCGTCGGATGCGACGATCCCTTTCGTGTCCTCATCGGCCCGACGATCGATGGGCCCGTCGCTGGAGTAGGGGCCATCCCATCTGGCCGCCCAGACCTCGCAACCGAGCGTGGGTGCGAGACCACGCGCGTCGCAGGGGAGTTCGTCGACCATCCCAGCTTTACTGCCGACAACCTCAAGGGAGGCCGCCGGGAGGGCGGGCGCCAGCAGGGACGCGACCAGAACGACCGCAGCGACGGCATCGACCCGCACCACTAGCTCTCCTCCGTACCTACACACTCTTCGGTGTTCGGGCGATGGATCACCAACTGCTTCGACTCTTCACCCCACCCGTCGACCTCAAGCGTCAGGTCCACCACGAGTTCCCTATCCTCTTCGAACTCAGAGCCATTGAACTCCCACGTCCGGTTGCCGCTCAGCAAGACGGGGTTGGCCGAGACGGGTCCTGGGTCCAGGCTCCCGTCGGATGCAGAGACCGACTCGTTCACGTCGATCTCCCCCTGATCGCTGACGTTGTCGAGGTCGTTCCACATCACCCATTCCCCGTAGATTCGGGCGGTCGCCTCAGGTCGGACATCGGACGCTCCGGGATCCGCGTAACTCCAGTACCCTTCCCAGAGGACCCTGACCTTACAGTCCTGGGTCGTCGTCGGGGGGGTCGTGGTGTTCTCGCGGACCACCGGCACCGTCGTCAGGTTAGGCCCAAGCTTGTATCGTGCATCGGGGTCGTCTGATGCGAGCATGTGCTCGGTGGTCCCGTTACGTTCGATCTTCACGAGGTTCAGTCGTGGTACGATGGTGATCTGCTCGTCCTTCGTCTCGATGATCGTCACATCGGGCGACGTTGAAGCCGACCTCATCGTGGTGGAGTTGAAGTCGGTGTTCACGGTGACCTCTGCTGAGTCGCCGGGCGTCCAGACCGTCACGTTGCGTGGAACCGTGATCCCAGCCTCTTCCCAAGCCACGTCATCGCACGTCCAGACCCCTTCCTCGGTCAGCTGACACTCGGTGTTCGTCGCCAGCGGAAGTTGCAGGAAAGCCCCGACGAGGGCCAGGGCCACAAGTGCGTATCTCCATGCCCGCATGCGTCACCTTCCAAGCCTACCCCTCCAAGGCGGGGGGGGGACTCTTAGCTCCTCGGTACCTGCACCCAGTTGGTTGCGGATTAAATGGATCTTAAGATATACAAATCGACCGCAACACACGACACCCCCCCAACCAGAAGCTTACACCCCGGTGATCTCCTCCCCGGAGCCCACATCCAGGTCTTCGATCGCCTCGCACCTTGCCCGTGGTCGTGCTGCTGCTCGAAGGGTTCCTCATGTGCTCCGCGTCCGGTTCTCCCTATCTCCCCCTGTCCTCCTCCCGTCCGTGTGCCCAGGCGCCGGAACAAGAACGCTCAAACCCCCTGGCCGGTGTACGGCGACCGTGGCCCTCTTCGACCATCGGTACACCGCCCCGGTGGCGGTCGGCATCGGCTTCCTGCTCTACCTGCCGCTGATGCTCATCGACCTGGCCTCCGGGGGCCTGGGCCGGGGGGATGAGTTCTACCCCTGGTACCCCCTGCTGGCGATCGCCAGCGCGGCCGCCGGTGTCCTCCTAGGCAAGCTCCAGGAAGAGCGCGGGGGCGAGCCCCTGGCTGGGCTGGCCGGGTTGGCCCTCTTGGGCTTCGCGTTGGCCACCGTGCTCTTGCTCTACCTGCCGGCTTGAACCGGCGACCCCCATGGCTCTTACCGGTTGCCGTCCTTGCCGGCTGCGGTGCCGAACAGCCTCATCCACTACGCCGGGGCCGCCCTGGTCGCCCACGGGGCCGGTCTGCGCGGCCGAGCCCGCGCCCTGATCGCCTTGGTCGCCGTCCTCCCGGATCTGGACGTGGTCACCGCCATCCCGTGGGCGATCGCCGCCCCGCACCTGGCCTTGGGTGTCGACGGGCTGATGGCCGGCGGGTGGCTGTTGGGCCACCGCGGGTTCTCGCACACCTTCCTGGCCGCCGTCGTGTGCGGGGTGGCCGTCTGGGCCTGGAAGCGCGACCGGCGCCTGGCCTGGACGGCCGGGATCATCTGGGCCACCCACGTCGTGCTGGACATCGTCACGCCCTGGCCGGCGGTCCCCTTCTGGCCGTTCTCGACCGCCGAGCTCCAGCGCCCCCTGGTCACCACGCTGGACCCGCTGCTCACCGTGGTCTCCCTGGCGGTCACCCTGGCCTTGCTGGCACCGGTGGTCCTGCCCAAGCTCGGCTGGCCTGGCCAGGCCCGCCGGGAGCGGTGGGCCACCCTGGCCGAGCGAGCCCAGGGTGGTAGCCTGGTGGCGGTGGGTCTGACCTTCGTGGTGGTGCTCGCCACCGTCCCGGTCACAGCCGTGGCGCTCGGGGTTCCCATCAGTGATGCCCACCCGGCCGGGTTCCCTGGCACCGTGCTCGTCGAACGGACCAGCCAGGCCTACGTCGTCTCCATCGTGGGCCAGCCCTGGGTCGACGACCAGCACCGGGTCATCCCGATGGTCCGGGGGGACGCCGGCTCGACCGCCGACCAGCGCGTGGTCACCGCCCGGTGCGTGCTTGAGCACCTTGGCCCCTACGGCACGGTGGGGACCCCGGCCTTCGTCGTGGAGGAGCGCGACGATGGGACCAGCGTGGTCCGGGTGGTCGACGTCGTCCGGAACGTGACCCAGGACGGCGGGCCCGAGACACGGTTCGTGCTCGACGAGGGCCGGGTGATCGAGGCCACCATGGGGGACAGCGGGGACGACGGGCCTCGCTTCCAGCTGGCCATCCCCCAGGCCGTCGTGGAGGCCGCACCCTGCCCGTGAGCTTCCAGGGTGAGATCGCCGAGGGCCGGTTCCTCGAGCGCCCCAACCGGTTCATCATCTGGCTGGAGATCGCTGGTGAGCGTGTCAAGGCCCACTGCCCGACCAGTGGCCGGATCGGCGAGCTGACCGTCCCCGGCACACCCATGCTGGCCCGCAGGCGGCCCGATGCCCGGCCGGACCAGGCCACCCAGTGGTCGGTGATCGCCGGCCGGCACCACGGGACCTGGGTGGTCATCGACACGCAGATGGTCAACCGGCTGGTCGCCCATGGGCTCGAGACCGGTCGCCTGGAGGTGGCCTTCGGCCCCATCGAGGAGGTCCAACGCGAGCCGGCCAGCCGCGGAGGCCGGTTCGACTTCCGGGTCACCACCCCCGAGGGCCCGGTCATGGTCGAGGCCAAGAGCGTCACCCTGCTCGACGAGGGCGACCAGCGGACCGGCCGGTTCCCCGATGCGCCGACCGAGCGGGGCCGGCGACACGTCGAGGAGCTCACCGAGCTGGCACGCCAGGGCCACCGGGCCGCCGTGCTCTTCGTGGCCATGCGGGACGATGTCGAGCAGATCGCCCCCAACCGGGCCACCGACCCGGCCTTCGCCGAGGCCCTGGCCACGTCACAGGCCGCCGGCGTGGACGTGATCGGGTGGGGGACCCGGTTCGACGGGCGGACCCTCGAGCTGGCCGACCGGTTGCCGGTGGTGCTTGACGGCTGACCCTGACCGCCAAGGACGCCAAGCAAGCCAGATGCTCGCCGGGATCCCCCCGTGACCGGACCGTTGGCTCAGGCCAGCCGCCCTACCGGCCGATCCTGGCGTGATCCCCTCTAACCACCGGGATCTTGGCGTCCTTGGCGCCCTTGGCGGTTCGCCTGGACACGCGATCGTCCTCGGATGCGAAGCCGCCATCACGAGAAAGCTTTAGATACCCCCTCCGAACGGTAGGGATGCGAGCGGCGTCCGGCGGTCTGACGGTTCGGCAACACCTCGTCTTCCCCTGCCCGGGTCGCGTCGCTTGCGCTACCCTTCTGCTCCCTGCCCCTTGGCCGGGGTGGGGACGCACCCTTTCTTCTCCCACCGACGGG
>CAZBKU010000209.1:0-5261 GCA_964492585.1 uncultured Thermoplasmatales archaeon
CGGACGCTCGGGAACAGATCCAGGCCCACCTCGATGACATCGAGATCCACGCGCCGGAGCGAGACGGACGCCTGGCCCTCCAGGCCGCCACGGCCTACACCGCCACCGGCCGCGTCCTCGCCGACGATGCGGACGGGAACGTGGTCCCCATCCCCAACGCCACCGTGGCTGTCCACCTCTGGGGACCAGGCCACGCCATAGGGTATGCCCCCACCGATGCCAGCGGGAACTTCGAGGTCACGTTCCGCGTCCAAGAGAACCATGAGAACCCCCAGGCCCCTCCCGGCATCGCCTTCCGCGGCCAAGCCACGAGCCCCGTGACCTGGACCACCGACCTGGCCGACCTACACATGGGGACCGGCAGCGACGAACGACCGAACACGGTGCGCCTCCAGCTCTACAACACGAGCGGGGCCGCCACACCGGGCGATCCCACCCACCTGGCCATCCCAGCGGACCTGGAGACCGCCGACGGCCGCACCACGAAGACCACCGCCCAGGGCATCCGCGGCACCGTCTCCGAGCCCCAACCCTTCACGTTCGAGGCCTCCAGCGAGCTCCAGATCCAGACACCCTCGAACCTGACCGTCGATGTCCCCGTCAACGTGACTGTGGCCCTGAGGGACGGTACCGGCCAACCCATCGCTCAAGCCCCCTTAACCCTCGAGGGCCCTGGCATCGCGCGTGACCTGACCACGGACGAGACGGGTCAGGCCACCACCGTCTTCCACGGTCTCACGAGCGACCCGGGCACCATCGAGCTCACCGCCAGCTACCCGGGCGCCGACAACATCCTCCCATCCCAGAACCAGACCACTGTCACCGTCCGTCATCAGGCCTCGCTGGCGCTTACCCGTGCGACCCCCCTACCGGCGGCGGCCGGTACCCCGCTCGAGGTCATCGGACACCTCGACGCAGCCGCCAACACCACCGGCCAGCCCATCACCTTGGAGGTTCCCGGCACCACCACCGACGCGACCACCGACGCCAACGGCAGGTTCCAAGCCACCATCGACCTGCCCACTGACCTACCCGCCGGGAACACGACCCTCACGGCGTCCTTCCCCGGCAACGACCAGCTGACCCCCGCGACCACCGAGGCCAGCCTACCGGTCAAGGCCCTGCCCCACATCGGCATCGCGATGCCCGGCGACCCCCGGGCCCTGGCACCCAACGAGCAGAGCCAGCTCGTTGTGACCGTCACCGTCGGCAACGCCACACCCCTGCCTGGCACGCTGACCGTCCAGGGCCTCCCCGGGGACCCCGACCCCCGCGATGTGACCGTCGGCGCCGACGGGACCGCCACGGTCTTCTGGACCACGGGTCAGGACCTGGGAGCCCACCCGGTCGTCGTCACACGACAGGGCGACGAGGCCCACACCATGGCCCGCAACCAGACCTGGCTGTCCGTCGAGGCGCCCACCAGGATCACCACCGACCAACCCACCTTGTACCGTGGACAGCCCGTGACGATCACCGGTACCCTGGCAGATGCCCTCGGCACACCGGTCACCGGCGGCCTCCTCACGGTCAGCCTCGAGGGTCAACCGGTGACCACCGCCCGGGCCGGTCCCGGCGGGTCCTTCGAGGCCACCTGGACCCTCGACCGGACGATACCCCTTGGGACCGCCTCCCTCACCGTGGCCTACGAGCCCGCCGACGGCGACCCCTGGACCGGTAGCACGAGGGCCCTGACGCTCCCCGTCAAGAGCTCGGTGCTAGCCGATCTGGCGCAACCCCACGTGCTCCGGACCGACCCGGTCGTCACTGTCGACCTGGCCACCGACACCGGCGACCCCGTACGCTCGGGGGATGCCGAGCTTGAGATCCCGGCGCTCGATGTGACGGCCAGGGCGCCGGTCCAGGGTGGCCAGGCGACCTTCAACCTGCCCATCGGACCCGATGCGCCCCCAGGCAGCTACGCTGCCACGATCGACCTGTCGGGGGTCCCCGAGATCGACACCCCGACGATCCCCATCCAGTTGACGGTGGCCACCCCGGTCGAGTTGCACTTGGGGTCCAAGGCCAAGGTCGGACAGGGCCAGTCCCTGACGGTCCACGTCACCGCCGTCGACGATCAGGGCCAGCGCATCGGTCACGGTAACCTGACAGCGCTCCTTGGAAACATCCCAGGCACCAACGCTACCCTCGTAGCCAACGGGACCACGATCGAGCTCGAGGTCCCGCCCGGCACGCCCACGGGCCCGACCGATCTGACCGTCACCTGGACCGGCCAGCCCGGCTACCTCGCCTCCGAAACCAACGGGACCATCGACGTGCTGGAGGCCACGCACCTCGCGGTGGAGCTTCCCGAGACCGTCGATCCCGGCCAGCGTGTCGAGGCCACCGTCCACCTGACCAACGCCAACGGCACCCCCCTGGCCGGTCGGGACATCGTCGTCGAGGACCTGACCACCAACCGATCCGTGCTCGTCACCACCGACGAGGACGGCAACGCCCAGCTCCTGCTCCAGACACGCACCCTGGACCCGACGCGGCTCCAGGTCAGGTTCCCGGGAGACGACACTCAGGCGGGCACGGTCGTCACGCACACGATCCAGCCGACCCCACCCACCCCCACCCAGGGCCCAGGCGCCGTGCTGGCCGCCACCGGCCTCCTGGCACTGCTGGCCCTGGCCGCCGTCGCGGTGTGGGCCTGGCGCCGCCGTCGCCTGCAGGAGGCCGTCGCCGACGCCCTAGACGAGGGCGCCCGGCGCATCGTGGCCGGCAACGAGTACCGGGCTGCCGTGCTCCGCGTGTACTACCAGCTCGTCGACATCCTGGCCAGCCAGGATGTGATCCCGGGGGAAACCCAGACGCTCCGGGAGTACGAGGACGAGATCCGGCGGAGCCTGAACGTCCGAACAGCGGCCCTCGAGGAGCTGTTCGACGTCTTCGACGAGACCCTGTACGCGCCCTGGAGAACCGGTTCCGAACAGCGCCGACGGGCCCACAACGCGTTCATCGGCGTCTCCCGGACGCTACGGGAGAACATCGACCCAGGCTCCAGCGAGGAGTCTCCCGAGGAGGTACCCTCCCTTGCATAGACGAACCCTGATCGCGCTCGCCCTGCTCCTGCTCCCCACTGTCGCTGCTCCCTGGGCCGGCCCCACCGCCGAGGCCCAGACCGCCGACAGCGACCTCACGATCGTCGACCTCGTCGCCGAGAACCCCGTCTACGACGGCAAGGAACCCGTGACCGTCATCGCGACGGTCAAGAACCTCGGCCCGAGCGCCACCAACACCCCCAGCAACAACCAGGTCCACTTCCGCTACAACAGCACCGACCAGTGCCTGACGGGCGAGAACGATCTCAACTGCGACCAGCCGTTCAACAACACCGATCCCATCCCCGCGGGCGCCACCGTCGATGTCCGCGTGAGCTGGTCACCCACCGAGGACCAGATCGGTGACGGAACGCTGATCGCCACCGTGGAGTCCAGCTCGGAACCCAGCGGCGCCCAAGGGAACAACCGGCTGGAGATCCCCGTGACCATCGCCGAGTACAACGCCACGATCGACGTCCACGACAACGAGACCCGGGCCGCCTTCCCCGGCCAGGCCACCCCCTACCGGGTCAACCTCACCAACGTCGGCAACGTCCCCACCACCTACGCCCTGAACATCAGCCAACCTCCCGACGAGGACGGTGTCCCCCAGCACCTGCCAGAAGGATGGAACGCCACCGTCCACCCGGTCAACGTGACCGTCGACCCGGGTCAGACCAGGACCGTGGTGGCCCTGGTCACACCGCCTGACGACGCGTCGGAGGACGACGAGCTCGATGCCCTGTTCTGGGCCACCGCCCAGGTACCCGCGCTGCACAACTTCACAACCCCACTGCCGACCACCACCGTCACCGAGGAGCTCCCGTCCGGGTACGCCAAGGATGTCACGCTCGAGGTCCTCTCAGAAAGCAGCTTCGTGGGCCCCGACCCCGGCAACCAAACGGTCGCGTGGCGCGTCACCAACAACGGGACCCTCCCCGACGCGTACGTCTTCGAGGCCTCGGCGTCCGGGGACCTGGCCGACCGGATCGACCTGACCGCTCCCCCCGTCACGGCCCTGAACGCGACCAACGGCACCATCGTGCGGACCACCGTGCACGTCCTCGAACCCATCCCTGTGGGCCAGCGAGGCACGGTCGAGTTGGCCGTGGCCTCGGTCAACGACGACCCGGCCCTCGCACCGACCTCCGATCTCCACCAACTCGTCGGCAGCGGACCGAACCTTGAGGTCGAGACGATCGACCCCCCTGAGCCCGCCTATGCGTCCCAGGGGAACGTCACCGTCGAGGTCACCGTCGCCAACACGGCCAACCTCCCCTCCTCACCGGGCAACCTTACCCTCACAGCCGAGCGCTCCGGGTTCGCCGCGGTCACCGCCATGGTCGGTGTGCCCGCGATCCCGGCGGCCACCAACGCGACCGTGCCCGTCTCGCTGCCGGTGGCCGCCCTGGCGGGAAGCTACGTCTTGGTCGCCAACGTCAACGACCCGGCAACGTTCAACGAGACCAACACCTCGGACAACCGCGCCACGGCCAACCTCGAGGTGCGGACCACCGGCATCGAGGTGCTGCCCGCCGACCCGCTCTCCCTGGAACCCGGTGCCTTCGCGAGGTTCGTGCGACCCCCCAACCTCTTCGAGATCCGCAACCAGGGCAACGCAGCGGAGGTCGTCCACGTGACGGTCGAGAGCCAGGAAGGTTGGATCGGCGACCAGACGCGCACGATCACGGTCGAACCGGGGACGCGCGCGGCTGTCCCCATCGAACTCCGCGTCCCCGAGCTCCCGGGCGTCCCCCACGAAACGATCACAGTACAAGCCAGCCTGGCCAACGTGTCGGCGGTCTCCTCCTCCAACCAGTCCCGCCTGGTCGTCGTCGACGAGCAACCCCCGGAGCTGGAGGAGGCCCAGGTGCCCCGCAGCGTCGAGGCCACCGTGCCGACAGAGATCCGGGCCACCTTCAGGGATGCCGTCGGCGTCGCGGAGGCCTGGATGATCGTCGAGCCGCCCGAGGGCGGGCAAGAACGACACCCACTGGCGCCCGGATCCAACGGCACGTTCACCGGCAACCTGACGTTCGAGACCCTGGGCACGGCCAACCTCACCCTCCACGCCGCCGACCGGTCAGCGGACAACAACACGTACCACGACCCCGACCCGCGCACGATCTCGATGATATTCTCTACCTGAGGTACAGACGCTTTTTCAAGAGTGCGGTTGTACGGGATCGGGATATTTCGACCCGCCAGCCGGCG